>NZ_QXCO01000010.1:0-210196 GCF_003458115.1 Bacillus sp. ISO11
AGATTTCCCATAGCGTAAGCTAGTAAGATCCCTGAAAGATGATCAGGTTGATAGGTTCGAGGTGGAAGCATGGTGACATGTGGAGCTGACGAATACTAATAGATCGAGGACTTAACCATATAATATGTAGCAATGTTATCTAGTTTTGAAGGAATATGCCTTCATAGTTTGGTGATGATGGCAGAGAGGTCACACCCGTTCCCATACCGAACACGGAAGTTAAGCTCTCTAGCGCCGATGGTAGTTGGGACCTTGTCCCTGTGAGAGTAGGACGTCGCCAAGCAAAAACCTAAGTCGTTTCGACTTAGGTTTTTTTGTGTTTATTTTTATTTACCGAAGGCTATAATCCATAAATTTAATAAAGCTAAAGACGAAAAAAGAATGAAATAGAGACTGTTTAAAATAATAGCAATGATTTTTTGTGTTCCTGATTTTCCTAATGCCACTAAAGTAATACTTAAAATAGGACAAATTATTACTATCATAAGTATATATTTTAAATAATGAGATGCTATAAATAAGTATTTAATAATTACAGAAATTACTGCAATAGAGAAAAATAAATAGGATAATAGCATAGTTCTTTCTTTAACAGTTATCCTCCTTAGAAATTAAATCGTTATAATAATACAAGAGTGTATATATATTGATTTAAAACATACTGAAGTGCCATTTAAACGATTATACGTAAAATAGATCTCTAGAAATATATATTCTAATTCCCTTTTCTTCTTGCATATAGTTGCAATTCTTCTTTTGAATATAACTAAAACACGAACGTTATTGACTACTAATAAAAAAACATTCGATTATTTATTGACATTGTTTATGAAATATTGTTAATATAACCATAGAAACAATAATATAAGACCTCATATAATCGCGGGGATATGGCCTGCAAGTCTCTACCTAACGACCGTTATTCGTTAGACTATGAGGGAAAGTCACTCGGTATTTTTCTATTCACAAGGGATACGTATGCCTGAGTAGAGCGCTTTCTCTCATAGTAAAAGAGAAACTGTTCTATTTCAGGCTTTTTTTATTTGAATCGGGGGGATTCTAATATGAAATCACTAGTTGGAGTCATAATGGGAAGCACGTCAGACTGGGAAACAATGAAATATGCTTGTGACATTTTAGATGAATTAAATATACCGTATGAGAAAAAAGTTGTATCCGCTCATCGGACTCCGGATTATATGTTTGAATATGCAGAGACGGCTCGTGAACGTGGATTGAAAGTTATTATTGCTGGAGCTGGTGGAGCAGCACATTTACCAGGAATGGTTGCAGCGAAGACAAATCTTCCTGTAATTGGAGTTCCAGTTCAATCAAAAGCATTAAACGGCTTAGATTCATTATTATCCATCGTCCAAATGCCAGGAGGTGTTCCAGTTGCAACTGTTGCAATTGGTAAAGCCGGTTCAACGAATGCTGGATTACTTGCCGCACAAATACTTGGATCATTCCATGATGATATACATGATGCATTAGAATTGAGACGAGAAGCGATTGAAAAAGATGTGCGTGAAGGTAGTGAGCTAGTATGACGAGGATCATTTTACCTGGAAAAACAATCGGTATTATTGGAGGCGGCCAGCTAGGAAGAATGATGGCATTGGCAGCTAAGGAAATGGGATATAAAATTGCTGTTTTAGATCCTACAAAGCATTCACCATGTGCACAAGTTGCTGATATTGAAATTGTTGCACCATATGATGATTTAAAAGCAATTCAGCATTTAGCAGAGATAAGTGATGTTGTCACATATGAATTTGAGAATATTGATTATAGATGTTTACAATGGCTTGAAAAACATGCGTACTTACCACAAGGTAGTCAGTTGTTAAATACAACGCAAAATCGTTTTACAGAAAAGAATGCGATTGAGAAGGCTGGGTTACCAGTAGCAACGTATAGATTAGTTCAAAATCAAGATCAGCTTACAGAAGCAATTGCTGAGTTATCATTCCCTTCCGTCTTAAAAACGACGACAGGTGGATATGATGGGAAAGGACAAGTTGTTTTAAGAAGTGAAGCTGATGTTGAGACAGCAAGAAATCTTGTGGATAAAGCAGAATGTATTTTAGAGAAATGGGTGCCTTTTGAAAAAGAAGTATCAGTTATTGTGATTCGTAGTGTAAGTGGTGAAACAAAAGTGTTTCCAGTAGCAGAAAATATTCATGTAAATAACATTTTACATGAATCTATCGTTCCAGCTCGCATTACAGAAGAGCTTTCTCAAAAAGCAATTGCTTATGCAAAGGTACTTGCGGATGAATTAGAACTTGTGGGAACACTAGCTGTAGAGATGTTTGCTACAGATAATGGTGAGATTTATATTAATGAATTAGCGCCAAGACCTCACAATTCAGGACACTATACACAGGATGCATGTGAGACGAGTCAATTTGGTCAACATATTCGAGCAATCTGTAATTTACCTCTAGGAGAAACAAATTTGTTAAAACCAGTTGTCATGGTAAACATTTTAGGCGAACATATAGAAGGGGTCCTAAGACAAGTGAATAGATTAACCGGGTGCTATTTACACTTGTATGGAAAAGAAGAAGCAAAAGCACAGCGAAAAATGGGGCATGTTAATATTTTAAATGATAATATTGAAGTCGCTCTAGAAAAAGCGAAGAGTTTGCATATTTGGGACCATCAAGAACAACTGTTGGAGGGAAAAAGATGATTAGTCGTTATACACGCCCAGAAATGGGTGCAATTTGGACGGAAGAGAACAAATTTAAAGCATGGTTAGAAGTTGAGATTTTAGCTTGTGAAGCATGGGCTGAGCTTGGCGATATTCCAAAAGAAGATGTTAAGAAAATTCGTGAGCATGCATCATTTGATATTGATCGTATTTATGAAATTGAAAAAGAAACACGTCATGACGTAGTTGCATTCACTCGTGCTGTATCAGAAACGCCAGCATTAGGTGAGGAACGTAAATGGGTTCATTACGGTTTAACATCTACAGACGTAGTAGATACAGCATTATCTTACATCTTAAAACAAGCGAATGAAATTATATTAAAAGACTTAGAGAACTTTGTAAGCATTTTAGCTAACAAAGCGAAAGAGCATAAATACACAATCATGATGGGAAGAACACATGGTGTTCATGCAGAACCAACAACATTTGGTTTAAAACTTGGTCTTTGGTATGAAGAAATGAAACGTAACGTAGAGCGTTTCAAACAAGCTGCTGATACAGTTCGTGTTGGTAAACTATCTGGTGCGGTTGGTACATATGCAAATATCGATCCATTCGTAGAAAAATATGTTTGTGAAAACTTAGGATTAGAAGCAGCACCAATTTCAACACAAACATTGCAACGTGATCGTCACGCACACTACATGTCAACACTTGCACTAATTGCAACATCTATCGAAAAGATGGCAGTTGAGATTCGTGGTTTACAAAAGAGTGAAACACGTGAAGTTGAAGAAGCTTTCGCAAAAGGTCAAAAAGGTTCTTCTGCAATGCCACATAAACGTAATCCAATTGGTTCTGAAAATATGACTGGTTTAGCTCGTGTTATCCGCGGTTATATGATGACAGCTTACGAAAATGTTCCATTATGGCATGAGCGTGACATTTCTCACTCTTCGGCAGAACGTGTAATTTTACCAGATGCTACAATCGCATTAAATTACATGTTAAATCGCTTTGGTAATATCGTTAAAAACTTAACTGTATACCCAGAGAATATGAAACGCAATATGACAAGAACATACGGCTTAATTTATTCTCAGCGCGTAATGCTTACACTAATCGACAAAGGTATGGTACGTGAAGAAGCTTATGATATCGTACAGCCTAAAGCGATGGAAGCTTGGGAAACACAAGTACAATTTAAAGAGCTTGTAGAAGCTGATGAGCGTATTACAAGCAAGTTAACACAAGAAGAAATTAATGAATGCTTCAACTATGAGCATCATATGCAACACGTTGATACAATCTTTGAACGCCTTGGATTAAACGAAGCGTAAAATTTCATATGGCACAGAATAGAGTCATTCTGTGCCATTCTTTATAAAAACATTATTCACATTTTTCAAACTACAGGGGGCTTGCGAAATGCAAAAGCTAGAATTGCTGTATGAAGGTAAGGCAAAAAGAATTTATCGTACAGAATCAGCAGATATGGTTTGGGTAGAGTACAAAGATAGTGCGACTGCTTTCAATGGGGAGAAAAAAGAGACGATTACAGGAAAAGGTCGTTTGAACAATGAAATTACAACTTTATTGTTCAGAAAGTTACAAGAAGTGGGAATTAAAACACATTTTGTTGAGAAGTTATCTGAAACAGAACAACTTGTTAAAAAAGTGAGTATTATTCCTTTAGAAGTTGTCACAAGAAATGTAATTGCAGGAAGTCTTTCAAAACGATTAGGAATGGAAGAGGGAACTGTACTTGCAGAACCAATCGTAGAATTTTACTTCAAAGATGATGATTTAGGAGATCCGCTTGTAACGGAAGATCATATTCGTGTATTAAACGTTGCATCACCAGAGCAAGTAAGTGTATTACGAGATATGGCTCTACAAATCAATCAAGTGTTGATTGATCATTTCGCAAGCTGTCGTGTAAGATTAGTAGATTTCAAATTAGAGTTTGGTGTAACGGAAGAAGGAGAAATCATTTTAGCGGATGAAATTTCACCGGATACTTGCCGTTTATGGGATGAAACGAGCAATGAAAAGTTTGATAAAGACGTATTCCGTCGCGATCTTGGAAATTTAACAGATGCTTATGAAGAGATTTTAAAACGTTTAGGGGGAATTTCACATGTATAAAGTTAAGGTATATGTAACATTAAGAGAAAGCGTATTAGATCCACAAGGAACAGCAGTAAAAGGAGCACTTCATAGTCTTTCATTCACAGAAGTACAAGATGTTCGAATCGGAAAGTACATGGAACTAACAATTGATAAATCTGTATCTGATTTAGATAGCAAGGTAAAGGAAATGTGTGAAAAACTATTAGCGAACGTTGTAATGGAAGACTTCCGTTATGAAGTTGAGGAGGTTGTCGCACAGTGAAATTTGCCGTAATAGTATTTCCGGGTTCGAACTGTGATGTCGATATGTTCCATGCAATTAAAGATGAGCTTGGCGAAGAAGTAGATTACGTTTGGCACGATACAGAGAATCTAGATGAATATGATGCAATTCTACTACCAGGTGGATTTTCTTATGGTGACTACTTACGCTGCGGTGCTATCTCTCGCTTTGCTAATGCAATGAAAGCAGTGCAAAAAGCTGCTGAGCAAGGAAAGCCGATTTTAGGTGTATGTAATGGATTCCAGATTCTTGTTGAATCAGGATTACTACCAGGAGCGTTAATGAGAAACGAAAACTTAAAATTTATGTGTCGCACTGTTCAGTTGCGTGTTGAAAATAATGAAACGATGTTTACATCACAATATGGAAAAGATGAAGTAATTAATATTCCAATCGCGCATGGTGAGGGGAATTACTATTGTGATGAAGCGACGCTTAAACAATTAGAAGAGAACAATCAAATCGCATTCCGTTACGTAGAAAACCCTAACGGTAGCGTTTCAGATATTGCTGGTATTGTAAATGAAAAAGGAAATGTACTTGGTATGATGCCACATCCAGAGCGTGCTGTAGATGAATTACTTGGCGGTGCTGAAGGGTTAAAAGTCTTTCAATCTATCTTAAAACAGTGGAGGGAAACATATGTCGTTAATGCTTGAACCAAATCCAACACAAATTAAAGAAGAGCGTATATATGCGGAAATGGGGCTAACAGACGAAGAGTTTGCCATGGTTGAAAAGATTTTAGGTCGTCTGCCAAATTATACAGAAACAGGGTTATTCTCTGTAATGTGGTCTGAACATTGTAGTTATAAAAATTCGAAACCAGTTCTTCGTAAGTTTCCAACTACAGGTGAGCGCGTTCTGCAAGGACCTGGAGAAGGTGCTGGAATTGTAGATATCGGTGATAATCAAGCAGTTGTATTTAAAATGGAAAGTCATAACCATCCTTCAGCTATTGAACCATATCAAGGAGCTGCAACAGGTGTTGGTGGTATTATTCGTGACGTATTCTCTATGGGAGCACGCCCGGTAGCTCTATTAAACTCACTTCGTTTCGGTGAATTACAGTCACCACGTGTGAAATATTTATTCGAAGAAGTAGTAGCAGGAATTGCAGGATACGGTAACTGCATCGGTATTCCGACTGTTGGCGGCGAAGTACAATTTGATCCATGTTATGAAGGAAATCCACTTGTAAATGCAATGTGCGTAGGTTTGATTAACCACGAAGACATTAAAAAAGGGCAAGCGCACGGTGCTGGTAACACAGTAATGTACGTAGGAGCATCAACTGGTCGTGACGGTATTCACGGTGCAACATTCGCGTCGGAAGAACTATCTGAAAGCTCAGAAGCGAAACGTCCAGCGGTTCAAGTAGGGGATCCATTTATGGAAAAGCTTCTTATTGAAGCGTGTTTAGAATTAATTCAATCCGATGCACTTGTTGGAATTCAAGATATGGGTGCGGCTGGTTTAACATCATCATCTGCAGAAATGGCAAGTAAAGCAGGAATGGGTATTGAAATGTACTTAGATGATGTACCACAGCGTGAAACAGGAATGACACCATATGAAATGATGCTATCTGAATCACAAGAGCGTATGTTAATTGTCGTGAAAAAAGGTAGAGAACAAGAAATAGTAGATTTATTTGAGAAGTATGGTCTTGCAGCGGTTACGATGGGGAAAGTAACAGAAGATAAAATGCTTCGTTTATTCCATAAAGGTGAAAAGGTAGCTGAAGTTCCAGCAGATGCTTTAGCAGAAGAAGCACCAATTTATCATAAGCCATCAAAAGAAGCAGCATACTTTGCTGAATTCCAAGCAATGAAAATGGAAACGCCAAAAGTAGAAAATTATAAAGAAACGTTATTCGCTTTATTACAGCAACCAACAATTGCAAGTAAAGAGTGGGTATACGATCAATACGATTACCAAGTTCGCACAAGCACAGTTGTTACGCCAGGTTCAGATGCTGCAGTTGTACGTGTACGCGGTACAGAAAAAGGATTAGCAATGACGACAGATTGTAACTCTCGCTACATTTATCTAGACCCAGAGATGGGCGGTAAAATTGCAGTAGCAGAGGCAGCGCGTAATATCGTATGTTCTGGCGGAGAGCCACTTGCAATTACAGATTGCTTAAACTTCGGGAACCCAGAAAAACCAGAAATCTTCTGGCAGATTGAGAAATCAGTAGACGGTATGAGTGAAGCTTGTCGCACATTACAAACACCAGTTATCGGCGGAAACGTATCGATGTATAACGAGCGTAGTGGTGAAGCTGTATATCCAACACCAACTGTTGGGATGGTCGGACTTGTGCATGACTTAAAACATGTAACAACACAAGAGTTTAAGCAAGCTGGTGATTTAGTGTATGTAATTGGTGAGACGAAAGCTGAGTTTGGCGGAAGTGAATTACAGAAAATGATTCACGGCAAAATTTTCGGTCAATCACCAAGTATCGATTTAGATGTAGAATTAAAACGCCAAAAACAAGTATTAGAAGCAATTCAAGCTGGTCTTGTTCAATCTGCACATGATGTTGCTGAAGGTGGTTTAGCAGTTGCGATTTCAGAAAGTGCAATTGGTGCTAAAGGCTTAGGTGCTACTGTGAAATTAGATGGAGAAGCAACAGCAGCATTATTCGCTGAATCACAGTCTCGTTTCGTGATAACTGTAAAACGTGAAAATAAAGAGGCGTTTGAGAAAGTGGTAGAAGCAATCCAAGTTGGAGAAGTAACAAGTACAAATGAAGTAACAATTCATAATGAAGAAAATGAAGTATTACTTACAGCAAATGTAGATGAAATGAGAAAGGCTTGGAAAGGGGCAATCCCATGCTTGCTGAAATAAAGGGGTTAAACGAAGAATGTGGCGTTTTCGGAATTTGGGGGCATGAAAATGCAGCACAAGTTTCATACTACGGATTGCACAGTTTACAGCACCGTGGGCAAGAAGGCGCAGGCATTGTCGTAAATAATGGGGAAAAAATCGTCGGTCACAAGGGGTTAGGTTTAATATCAGAAGTGTTTTCAAGAGGTGAGCTAGAAGGATTAAATGGAAAATCAGCAATCGGACATGTACGATATGCAACAGCTGGTGGAAGTGAAGTTGCTAACGTTCAACCATTGTTGTTCCGTTTTTCCGATCATAGTATGGCGTTAGCTCATAACGGAAATTTAATTAATGCAAAAATGCTTCGTCGTGAATTAGAAGCAGAGGGCAGTATTTTTCAAACTAGTTCAGATACAGAAGTACTTTTACATCTTATTAAACGTAGCACGAAAGATTCTTTAATTGAAAGTGTAAAAGAGGCTTTAAATAAAGTGAAAGGTGCGTTTGCGTATCTTTTACTAACTGGAAATGAAATGATCGTTGCATTAGATCCGAATGGGTTCCGTCCGCTTTCAATTGGAAAGATGGGGGATGCTTACGTTGTAGCGTCAGAAACATGTGCTTTTGATGTAGTAGGTGCAACATACATTCGCGATGTAGAACCGGGTGAATTACTTGTCATTAATGATGAAGGAATTCACGTGGATCGTTTCACAAATGATGTAGAACATGCAATTTGCAGTATGGAATACATTTACTTTGCACGCCCAGATTCAAATATTGCTGGTGTTAACGTCCATGCAGCACGTAAGAATATGGGGAAACGTTTAGCGGCAGAAGCTCCTATTGAAGCAGATGTTGTTACTGGTGTACCAGACTCTAGTATTTCAGCTGCGATTGGCTATGCGGAGGCGACAGGTATTCCATATGAGTTAGGATTAATTAAAAATCGTTACGTTGGACGTACGTTTATTCAACCTTCTCAAGAACTGCGCGAGCAAGGGGTTAAGATGAAGCTTTCCGCAGTAAGAGGTGTAGTTGAAGGGAAACGAGTTGTTATGATTGATGACTCTATCGTAAGAGGAACGACAAGTAAACGAATTGTTCGTATGCTTCGTGAGGCTGGAGCGACAGAAGTTCACGTAAGAATTGCTTCACCACCTCTGAAATATCCATGTTTCTATGGTATTGATATTCAAACGAGAAAAGAATTAATTGCAGCAAATCATACAGTAGAAGAAATCCGTGAAATGATCGGAGCAGATTCTTTAACATTTTTAAGTGAAGATGGATTAGTAGATGCAATTGGACGTCCATATGAAGGGAAATATGGCGGCCTATGCATGGCTTACTTTAATGGGGACTATCCAACAGCTCTTTATGATTATGAGCAAGAGCTTTTAGAAAGCATGAAATAAGAAAAGTGAGAAAAGCTTCTACTTCTTTTGATGTAGGAGCTAGATCCTTTCTTAAAATAGCCCGCCCTGGATGGGGAGAAATTAAAAGACGAGGTGTAAATAACGATGGCGAATGCATATAAGCAAGCAGGAGTAGATATTGAAGCTGGATATGAAGCGGTATCTCGCATGAAAAAACACGTACAAACAACTATGAGAAAAGAAGTACTAGGCGGTTTAGGCGGTTTTGGAGGTATGTTTGATCTATCAAAATTTGCATTAGAAGAACCTGTATTAGTATCTGGAACAGATGGCGTGGGAACGAAATTGATGCTCGCTTTTATGGCAGATAAACATGACACAATTGGTATTGATGCAGTAGCAATGTGTGTAAATGATATTGTTGTCCAAGGAGCAGAGCCGCTTTTCTTCCTTGATTATATTGCTTGTGGTAAAGCTGAACCTAGTAAAATTGAAAACATCGTCAAAGGTATATCAGAGGGCTGTCGCCAAGCTGGTTGTGCATTAATCGGTGGAGAAACAGCTGAAATGCCAGGAATGTATTCTACGGAAGAATATGATTTAGCTGGTTTTACAGTTGGGATTGTTGATAAAAAGAAAATTGTAACAGGTGAAAAGATTGAAGCTGGTCACGTGCTAATTGGCTTAGCATCTAGCGGTATTCATAGCAATGGTTACTCTTTAGTACGAAAAGTGTTATTAGAAGATGGGGAACTATCTTTAGAGCGTATTTATGGCCGCTTAGAACTACCTCTTGGTGAAGAATTATTAAAACCAACGAAAATTTATGTCAAACCTATTTTAGAACTATTGAAGAAACATGAAGTATACGGTATGGCGCATATTACAGGTGGTGGATTTATTGAAAATATTCCACGCATGTTGCCAGAAGGAATCGGTGCTGAGATTGAACTAGGATCTTGGGAAATTCAGCCGATCTTTAGTTTGCTTCAAGAAGTTGGAAAACTGGAAGAGAAAGAAATGTTCAATATTTTTAACATGGGTATTGGTATGGTAGTAGCAGTGAAGGAAGAAGATGCAAAAGATGTTGTTCGTCTTCTTGAAGAGCAAGGAGAAATGGCTCGTATTATTGGACGTACTATACAAGGAGCTGGCGTTACTTTTAATGGGGGCACAGCACTATGAGTAGATTAGCAGTTTTTGCTTCTGGAAGTGGATCTAACTTTCAATCTCTCGTTAATGCGGTAGAAGAAAAAAGATTGGATGCAGAAATTAGTTTATTAGTATGTGATAAACCAGAAGCGCGAGCTGTTGGACGGGCAAATTATCATCATATTCCGTGTTTTGCTTTTTCAGCGAAAGCATATGAGTCAAAAGAAGCGTTTGAAAAAGAGATATTAAAGAAGCTAGAAGAATATGAAATTGATTATGTTATTTTAGCTGGATATATGCGTTTAATCGGGCCGACGTTACTAGAAGCATACGGCGGGAAGATTATTAATATTCATCCATCATTACTACCGAGCTTTCCGGGTAAAGATGCTGTCGGTCAAGCGTTAGAAGCAGGTGTGAAAGTAACTGGAGTAACAATTCATTATGTAGATGCAGGTATGGATACAGGGCCAATTATTGCACAAGAAGCAGTGGTTGTTTCTGAAGGGGATACGAGAGAAAGCTTACAAAAGAAAATTCAACAAGTTGAACATAAATTATACGTAAATACAGTGAATCAAATTGTTCAGTCTGTGAAAGAATCAACTGTTAACTAACATACAACCAGGGGTGAAGGATAAATGAAAAAGCGTGCATTAGTAAGTGTTTCAGATAAAACAGGAGTAGTAGAATTTGTTAAAGGGTTACTAGAACAAGGGATTGAAGTTATTTCAACAGGTGGTACGAAAAAGTTACTAGAAGAAAATGGCTTACAAGTAATCGGCATTTCTGAAGTAACTGGTTTCCCTGAAATTATGGATGGCCGTGTGAAAACATTACATCCAAATATTCATGGTGGTCTATTAGCAGTTCGTGATAATGAAACACATGTAACACAAATGAATGAGTTAGGTATAGAGCCAATTGACTTTGTTGTTGTTAACTTATACCCATTTAAAGAAACAATCGCTAAGCCTGATGTAACATTTGCTGATGCAATTGAAAATATTGATATCGGTGGCCCAACAATGATTCGCTCTGCTGCGAAAAATCATAAATTCGTATCGGTAATTGTAGATCCAGTAGATTATGATATTGTGTTAGCAGAACTGAAAGAGAACGGTGAAGTAGCAGAGGAAACAAAACGTAAACTAGCAGCGAAAGTATTCCGTCATACAGCAGCGTATGATGCGTTAATTTCTAACTACTTAACAGAGCAAATGGGTGAAGAAAGTCCAGAAACATTAACTGTGACATTTGAGAAAAAGCAAGACTTACGCTATGGCGAGAACCCACATCAAAAAGCAACTTTCTATAAAGCGCCATTCGCAGCAACGTCTTCTGTTGCATACGCAGAACAATTACACGGTAAGGAATTATCGTATAACAATATTAATGATGCAGACGCAGCGCTTAGCATCGTAAAAGAATTTACAGAACCAGCAGTAGTAGCAGTAAAACATATGAATCCATGTGGTGTTGGAGTAGGAACTAATATTCACGAAGCATATAATCGTGCTTATGAAGCAGATCCAGTATCAATCTTCGGCGGTATTATTGCAGCAAATCGTGAAATTGATAAAGCTACAGCAGAAAAGTTACATGAAATTTTCTTAGAAATTGTTATCGCACCTTCGTTCTCGCAAGAAGCTTTAGAAGTGTTACAAAGTAAGAAGAACTTACGTTTATTAACTATAAATATTGAAAAAGCGACAAGTGCAAGCAAAAAACTAACTTCTGTACAAGGTGGACTTCTCGTTCAAGAGGAAGATACGTTATCATTAGATGAAAGTACAATTTCAATTCCAACGAAACGTGAACCTTCAGAGCAAGAATGGAAAGATTTAAAACTAGCTTGGAAAGTTGTAAAACATGTGAAATCAAACGCAATTGTTTTAGCGAAAGATGACATGACAATTGGTGTCGGTGCGGGACAGATGAACCGTGTAGGTTCTGCAAAAATCGCAATTACACAAGCTGGTGAAAAAGCACAAGGTAGCGCGCTTGCATCTGATGCTTTCTTCCCAATGCCAGATACATTAGAAGAAGCAGCAAAAGCAGGAATTACAGCAATCATTCAACCGGGCGGATCAATCCGTGATGAAGATTCTATTAAAGTGGCAGATACTTATGGGATTGCTATGGTGTTCACTGGCGTACGTCATTTCAAACACTAATAGAGGATGTTAAAAAAGTCCGGTTAAGATAACCTTCGCATGTCGTCGTTGCATCGCCAGTGCGGTACTCATGTAGGAAAGCTACACTCCGTGTCCTCCTGGCAAATGCGCCTCGACCTGCTTGGTTCTCTTAATCCTCCTTTTTAAACCTTTATTGATATGGATGTTAAAAAAGTCCGGTTAAGAGAACCTTCGCATGTCGTCGTTGCATCGCCAGTGCGGTACTCATGTAGGAAAGCTACACTCCGTGTCCTCCTGGCAAATGCGCCTCGACCTGCTCGGTTCTCTTAATCCTCCTTTTTAAACCTTTATTGATATGGATGTTTAAAAAGTCTGGTCGAGATAACCTTTTATTGATATGAAAAAGCAAACTAGGAGCATAGCTTCTAGTTTGTACTTATTTAATTATTGGGGGATGAAATATGAATGTTTTAGTAATTGGCCGCGGTGGGCGTGAGCATGCTTTAGCTTGGAAGTTTGCACAATCTGAAAAAGTAGAAAAGGTATATGTAGCACCAGGTAATGAAGGTATGAGAGATGTTGCAACACCAGTTGATATTGATGAAAATGATTTTGATGCATTAGTTTTATTTGCAAAAGAGAATAATGTTGAGTTAACTTTCGTTGGACCAGAAATTCCGCTTATGAATGGAATTGTTGATCGTTTTAAAGAAGAGGGACTTCGCGTATTTGGTCCGAATAAAGCGGCTGCTGTTATTGAAGGTAGTAAAGCTTTTACAAAAGAGCTTATGAAAAAGTATGATATTCCAACTGCGGCGTACGAAACTTTTACAGATTATGAAGAAGCAGTACAGTACATTCAAAAAGTTGGTGCACCAATCGTTATTAAAGCTGACGGCCTAGCTGCTGGTAAAGGTGTAACGGTAGCGATGACGCTTGAAGAGGCATTACAAGCTGTGAAAGAAATGCTGCAAGATGTGAAATTCGGCGCGGCAAGTAAGAAGGTCGTTATTGAAGAGTTTTTAGATGGACAAGAATTTTCATTAATGGCATTCGTGAATGGAACAACTGTACATCCAATGATAATCGCCCAAGATCATAAAAGAGCTTTTGATGGTGATAAAGGACCAAATACGGGCGGAATGGGTGCATATTCTCCAGTACCACAAATTCCAGAATCAGCAGTTCAAGAAGCGATTCAAACCGTATTGCATCCAACTGCTAAGGCGATGATTGAAGAAAACCGTTCGTTTACAGGTATTTTATACGCAGGTCTTATTTTAACAAATGATGGTCCGAAGGTAATTGAATTTAATGCACGCTTCGGTGATCCTGAAACAGAAGTTGTATTACCTCGATTAGAAAACGATTTAGTTGATGTATGTAACGCTGTATTAGATGAAAGTGAACTAACGTTACAATGGTCAGAAGAAGCGGTAATCGGTGTTGTACTTGCTTCTAAAGGATATCCAGAAGCATATAAAAAAGGTGATATTATTAGCGGACTAGATGCACTGCAAGATGTGATTGTTTTCCATGCAGGTACAGCAATGAAACATGGGGACTTTGTAACGAACGGTGGCCGTGTATTATTTGTTGCTTGTAAGGCAAATAGTTTACAAGAAGCAAAAGATAAAGTATATAAAGAAATCGGTAAAATTGAGAGTGATGGTCTATTTTATCGAAGTGATATAGGATATCGTGCAATTGGGCATGAGATGACGAAAAGTTAATATGTAAAAATCCCGCTGAGGAATCAGCGGGATTTTTTATGCATCTTTATCTTTTTTTAATTTCCCTTTTTGCTTTGCCATTTCTCGAAGTAAATACTCGATGTGTGCATTGACGCTACGAAATTCATCATTTGCCCATTTTTCGATGACTGCGTGTAATTCAGGATCAATACGTAATGGAAAGCTTTTCTTTTTAGCCATAATTACTTATAGCCCTTAGTATAGGCTTCCTGTATTAATAACTGGCTGCGCACCTTTATCTGAAACGATGGCAACTAATAAGTTGTTTACCATATTTGCTTTACGCTCGTCATCGAGTTCTAGTACGCCTTCTTCATCTAACATATGGATGGAATCTTTCGCCATCTTCACAGCACCTTCAACAATTTCTTTTCTAGCAGCTAATACTGCTTTTGCTTGCTGGCGTTGTAGCATTGCATGGGCAATTTCTGTTGCGTAAGCTAAGTGCGTTAAACGAGTTTCTAATACTTCTACACCAGCAATTTCAAGACGCGCCTCTAACTCACGTTTTAATTCTTCAGAGATTTCTTCAGTATTTCCGCGTAACGTAACGCAGGTTTCATCTTGGAAATTGTCATAAGGATATTTTGTTGCAACATGGCGGATTGCCGTTTCGCTTTGAATTTCTACAAATCGATCATAATGTTCAACACCAAACATTGCTTTTGCAGAATCAACAACTTTATATACGATAACAGCTGCAATTTCAATTGGATTTCCATCAACGTCATTTACTTTTAATTTTTTACTGTTAAAGTTTTCAACACGTAAAGATACAGTTTGACGGAATGCGAACGGAATCGTTAAAAATAAACCGTTTTGACGAATTGTTCCTAAATAATTACCGAAGAACGTAATAACCTTCGCTTGATTCGGTTGAACAATACCGATACCTGTAGCGAGAACTGCGGCTAATATAATAGTTAGTGCCGCTCCTATGAAAATTTCTTGTGCAAGGAAAAATACACCGATAGCAGCTAAAATCAAAATTCCAATAATACCGAGAAAACCATTTACATAAAATACTTGTTTTTCTTTCATATGATCGCCTCCTGATATAAAAATGATATCACTTTTATATCATTTTAAGCAAGAGGTATGCATCTAATTTTCTGAATTTTATTGGTTGATATCTTTTATATACATTTTAAGGTTCAAAAAGAGAATATACGTTCTGTTTTATGGTAAAATAAAGAAGACTTAACCGCCCACTGCAGCAGCTAAGTCCCTTTGAGAGCATCTTGCATCGTGACAAATGATTCAAAGCGGTTTTGCCAGGATTATATCTTCAATCGCTGACTCAATCTCTTTGTCAGAAGCGTCATAACTTCCTTTTGACTCTGGCTTGTCATGAGTGGAAGTTTGATTCACTTCTTCTTTAGCATGTCCTTTTTCACCAAAATTCATGCTAGGCATTTTAAATGCCCCCATATTCATGTATTTTCCGAATTTCCACATTTCAACAACAGGACAGAAACGAACAATTCCTTCTGCAACTTTCATTGCACCAATCCATAGAAAAATGTTAGACCAAGTGCACCACGGCTTGCGTACAAGTTTAGTTGCACTACATCCGAAGAGGACGAGCCCAAGTGTAATTCGAATTAGAGCGTTTATTGTCCCGATATTTTGCTTCATTAGAAAAACACTCCTTTTTATGAAAGTTGAAATAGATAATACTATTTCTCTTATTAGTATCCCGTTTGATTTTTGGGATATGTAATCCAACATTTGACGTGGAAAAAGATGTTGGATTGTGCGTGTGTGTAAGTAACTTTTTTTGTTATAATGAAAGAATGCATAAAAGGAACTTCAAAATTAAATCCTCTAGTTTAAAAAATATGGAAGAGGTAATTCCAAACTTAATTCTCCGTTTTAAACAAATATTTAAGATGAAGTTAAAACAATAATGATGAAAATAAACTGTTATTTTGAACAGAAATATATATAACTAGAGAAAAGGAAGGGTGTTTTCATGTACGATATTTCCGGATGGAAACATGTATTTAAGCTTGATCCAAATAAGGAGTTAAGCGATGAACATTTAGAAATGATTTGTGAGTCTGGAACTGATGCGGTTATTGTAGGCGGAAGTGATGGAGTTACAATTGATAACGTATTACACATGCTAGTTAGCATTCGTAGATATGCAGTTCCTTGTGTATTAGAGGTTTCTGATGTAGAAGCAATTACACCAGGATTTGATTTTTATTACATCCCAAGTGTTTTAAATAGCCGAAAAGTAGAATGGGTAACAGGTGTTCATCATGAGGCATTGAAAGAATTTGGGGATATTATGGACTGGGACGAAATTTTTATGGAAGGGTATTGTGTTTTAAATCCAGAAGCGAAAGTAGCCCAGCTTACAGAAGCGAAATGTGATTTAACAGAAGATGACGTTATTGCATATGCTCGTTTAGCAGACAAGCTATTACGTTTACCGATATTTTATTTAGAATATAGCGGTACGTATGGAGATGTTGAACTTGTTAAAAATGTAAAAGCAGAATTGAAACAAGCTAAGTTATATTATGGCGGTGGTATTTCTAATGCAGAACAGGCGAAAGAAATGGCACAATATGCTGATACAGTAGTTGTTGGAAATATTATTTATGATGATATAAAATCGGCGTTAAAAACAGTTAAAGCAGTAAAAGGAGAGTAGGTGCAGGCGTATATGAGTATGACAGATAAGTTATTAAACGGTTTAAATCCACAGCAACAAAAAGCAGTACAAACAACGAATGGACCACTTCTATTAATGGCAGGTGCAGGTAGTGGTAAGACACGTGTGTTAACACATCGTATTGCGTATTTACTTGGTGAAAAAGGTGTAGCACCATGGAATGTACTAGCTATTACCTTCACAAATAAAGCAGCTCGTGAAATGCGTGAGCGTATTGATACACTTGTGGGACCAGAAGCAGAAGATATTTGGATTTCGACGTTCCACTCTATGTGTGTACGTATTTTACGACGCGATATCGATCGTATTGGTATTAATCGTAACTTTACAATCTTAGATTCAGGTGATCAGCTAACTGTAGTCAAAAAAATTATGAAAGAGCGCAATGTTGATCCGAAGAAATTTGAGCCGCGCTCTATTTTAGCGGGTATTAGTAATGCGAAAAATGAACTGTTATCTGCGGATAAATATGCAAAAAAAATTACAATGGCTGATCCATATGAAAAATTAACGAGCGATGTATACACAGAGTATCAAAAACGTCTTTTGAAAAATAATTCATTAGACTTTGATGATTTAATTATGACGACGATTCAGCTATTTGAACGTGTTCCAGAAGTATTAGAGTTTTATCAGCGTAAGTTCCAATATATTCATGTTGATGAGTATCAAGATACGAACAAAGCGCAATATCTTCTTGTTAAACATTTGGCAGCGCGTTTTAAAAATCTTTGCGTTGTGGGTGACTCTGACCAGTCTATTTATCGCTGGCGTGGTGCAGATATTTCTAACATTTTGTCATTCGAAAAAGACTATGAGAATGCACAAGTAATTCTGTTAGAACAAAACTATCGTTCGTCACAAAATATTTTAAATGCAGCGAATGCTGTTATTGAAAAAAATACGAATCGTAAGCCGAAGAAATTATGGACAGACAATCAAGTTGGAAGTAAAATCTCGTATTATCGTGCTGCAACTGAAAAGGACGAAGCGTATTTTGTTGCAAAAAAAATTCGTGACGATATTCAAATGGGGAAACGAAAATATACTGATTTTGCAGTGCTATATCGTACGAATGCTCAGTCTCGTATGGTCGAGGAGATTTTCCTTAAATCTAACATTCCGTATAAAATTGTCGGGGGTACGAAGTTCTACGATCGTAAAGAGATTAAAGATATTTTGGCGTACTTACGTTTAATCGGTAATCCAGATGATGAAATTAGTTTTGCACGTATTATAAATGTGCCAAAGCGTGGCATTGGTGCGACTTCTATCGATAAAATTATTAATTACGGTGTGCAAAATGGAATTTCATTAACTGCTGTATTTGATGAGATTGAGCATGTTGGAGTAAGTGCAAAAATTACAAAGGCAGTAAAAGAATTCGCGAATTTATTAAATAACTGGGTAAATATGCAAGAGTATTTATCTGTTACAGAATTAGTAGAAGAAGTTATTGAAAAAACAGGCTATCGCGATATGTTGAAAAATGAACGTTCTTTAGAAGCGGAAGGTCGTTTAGAAAACTTAGACGAGTTCTTATCTGTTACGCAAACATTTGAATCTCAAAGCGAAGATAAGAGCCTTGTTGCATTCTTAACAGATTTAGCACTTGTTGCTGATATTGATCGTGTAGATGAAGACCCAACTGTTGGTGAAGAAGTTATTTTAATGACGATGCACTCGGCGAAAGGATTAGAGTTCCCGGTTGTCTTTATTGTTGGCTTAGAGGAAGGGATATTCCCTCATACTCGTTCTCTTATGGAAGAGGATGAAATGCAAGAAGAACGTCGTCTTGCTTATGTAGGTATTACTCGTGCAGAAGAAGAGCTATATTTATCTAACGCGCAAATGCGTACATTATTTGGTAGAACAAGTATGAACGCTGCGTCTCGATTTATTACAGAAATCCCGACAGAACTAGTGGAATCATTAAATGAAACAGCGCCGAAGCGTGAAACATCGTTTGGTACAAAAGGCAGAACGGCAAGTAGCGGCAAAACGACAATCACAACAGCAACACGCTCTCGTTCAGCTTTCGCGCGCCCTGCGGCTAAGACGACAGGCGGCGAACAAATTGGCTGGGCAGTAGGAGATAAAGCTTCCCACCAAAAATGGGGAGTCGGTACAGTTGTAAGTGTAAAAGGTGAAGGTGATGCAAAAGAATTAGATATTGCGTTCCCAAGCCCAATTGGTGTTAAACGTTTGTTAGCAAAATTTGCACCTGTGACGAAACAATAGGAAAGGAATGAGGATATGTCAAAAGAGATAGTAAAAAAACGTATAGAAGAATTACGTGACTTGTTAAATACATTTAACTATCAATATCACGTATTAGACAATCCTTCTGTTTCTGATGCGGAATATGACCGTAATATGCAGGAGCTTGTAAAATTAGAAGCAGAGAACCCAGAGTTTATGAGTGAAGATTCTCCCTCCGTTCGCGTTGGGGGGACTGTTCTTGATATATTTGAAAAAGTAACACATAAGTCACCAATGTTAAGTTTAGGAAATGCATTTAACGAAGGAGATTTACGTGATTTCGATAGAAGAGTACGTCAAGGAATTGATGGTGCGAATGTAAGATATATATGTGAATTAAAAATTGACGGGCTTGCCGTTTCGCTTCATTATGAAAAAGGACGCTTCATTCAAGGGGCAACACGTGGTGATGGTGTAACGGGTGAAGATATTACTCAAAATTTAAAAACGATTAAAGCTATCCCACTTCGTTTAAATGAAGAAGTAACGTTAGAAGCACGAGGCGAAGCTTATATGCCGAAGCGTTCATTCGTTAAACTAAATGAAGAAAAAGAGCAAAATGGAGAAGATGTATTTGCGAATCCGCGTAATGCAGCAGCAGGTTCAATACGTCAACTTGATCCGAAAATTGCAGCGAAGCGTAACTTATCTATGTTTGTGTATGGTCTTGCGAATGTAGAAGAAAAAACAATTTCATCACATAGTGAATCGCTGGATTTCTTAGGTGAACTTGGATTTAAGACAAATCCAAATCGCCGTACATGTGAAACAATTGAAGAAGTTATAGCTTATGTAGAAGAATGGCAAGAAAAACGTCCGCATCTTGATTATGAGATTGATGGAATCGTTATAAAAGTAGATGATGTTGCTCTTCAAGAAAGTCTAGGAACTACAGCGAAGAGTCCAAGGTGGGCGATTGCTTATAAATTTCCGGCTGAAGAAGTTGTAACGAGATTAACAGGCATTGAATTAAGTGTTGGCCGAACAGGGGTTGTAACACCGACTGCAGAACTAGAGCCAGTGAGAGTTGCTGGTACGATTGTTCGTCGTGCTTCTTTACATAACGAAGATTTAATTCGTGAAAAAGACATTCGAATTGGTGACTACGTTGTTGTGAAGAAGGCTGGAGATATTATTCCTGAAGTTGTGAACGTTATTTTTGATAAGCGTACTGGTGAGGAAGAAGAATACCGCATGCCAACTCATTGTCCAGCATGTGAGAGTGAACTTGTTCGTTTAGAAGAAGAAGTAGCACTTCGATGTATAAATCCGACTTGTCCGGCTCAAATTCGAGAGGGATTAATCCATTTCGTTTCAAGAAATGCGATGAATATTGATGGACTTGGAGAACGTGTCATTACACAACTCTTTGATGCAGATTACATTCGTACATTTGCTGATTTATATGCATTGACGAAAGAGCAATTATTACAGTTGGAACGTTTTGGTGAAAAATCAGCAACAAACTTAATACAAGCAATTGAAAATTCTAAAGAAAACTCGTTAGAGCGATTATTATTTGGTCTTGGAATTCGCCACGTTGGAGCGAAAGCAGCACGTACATTTGCAGAGCACTTTGAAACGATGGATGAGCTTGTAAAAGCAACGGAAGAAGAACTAAAAGCAATTAATGAAATTGGCGAAAAAATGGCTCAATCTGTTGTGACATATTTTGATAATGAAGATGTATTAGAGTTATTACAGCAGTTTAAAGAGTATGGCGTGAATATGACATACAAAGGTATAAAAATTGCAGATTTACAAAATGTTGAATCTTACTTCGCAGGAAAAACGGTTGTTTTAACAGGTAAGCTAGAAGTTATGGGACGAAGTGAAGCGAAGAAGAAGATTGAGGCATTAGGTGGAAAAGTAACAGGAAGTGTTAGTAAGAGTACGGATTTAGTTGTTGCAGGTGAAGCAGCTGGTTCGAAATTAGCACAAGCGGAGAAACATAATGTTGAGGTTTGGAATGAAGAGAGGTTCTTACAAGAGCTAAATAAGTAAGAGGTGCAAACTTACCATGAAAAAAATAGCATTAGCGGTATTAAGCCTTGGCCTACTTGTAAGTGGGTGTAGTGCAGGTGCCGACAAAGATGAAAAAGTGGCTGGGAAATCGGGGAAAGCAAAAGAACAATCAGTTGTTCCAAAATACGCTATTTCGGATGAATATTATAAGACGACTATTCCATTTGATGGTGGAAAGGCACGTGGTTTAGTGGTGCAAGGGTTAAATAGTCGCCTTGATATAGATGAATTTGAAACAGGATTAATGCGAATTGCAAAAGAATCATTTAGTACGAAAGATAATTTTTTAAAAGGCGGAAAAGCTCTAGATACTCAAACTATACAGATGCTTGTTAAAAGAAAACGTACAGATGCTGAACAAAAGGAACTAGAGGAAAAATTAAAAAAAGATGCAGTTAAATTTCCAAATATAGGATTAAATCCTGCATTAGGAACAGGATCCGAATCACTAGAAGTGAAAAATAAAAAAAATCCAATATATATTTCAAATATTTTAGAGCATGATTATTATGTGAAAAAAGGCGATAACGGCGAGGAACGTGTTGGTATGGTAGTTGGATTAGCGATGAATTCTGTTCAATATTTTAACGAAGAGCATGGTTACCCACGTGAAGCTGCAATCCCAGATGAAAAGATGTTAGCTGAAGGGAAAAAAATGGCGCAAGAAATTTTGAAAGTCATACATCAAAAAGAACCTGAAACAAAAAATATTCCGATAACATTTGCGATTTATCGCCAAGCTCCAAAGTCTTCGCTCGTGCCAGGTAATTTTGTTTCTTATGCAAATGTCGAAAAAGGTAGTGAAACGGTTGAAGATTGGAAACAAATTAATGAAAAATATTATTTGTTCCCATCAGAGCAAGCGAAAACAGATAATAAACGTGAAGATCTTGCAAGAGTATCCAACTTTAAGGCAAAACTAAGCGATTATTTCCAAGGCGACTATACAGCTGTTATTGGTACTGGTATGTATAGAGATGATGAATTAAGAGAAATGAAGCTTGATATTCCTGTCCAGTTTAATGGAAAAGCGGAAATAGTTGGTTTTACACAATATGTGGCAGGGCTTGTTATGGAATACTTCCCGAATTATATGAAAGTACAAGTAACGATTAAATCTGTAGAACGCCCAGAAGCTATTATTATACGTGAAGCAAAACAAGATGAACCACTTGTGAAAATTTTAGATTAAATATGAAGGCTGTTCCTCTATGGAACAGCTTTTTTTCTTATGTAATTTTGTTATAATTTAAAATGTTGTAAAAAATAGGGGTAAGGGGTAAAGCTCATGGAAGAATTAAGTTTTCAAGTCATTATTTTATTAATTGCATTCGGTTTTTTAGCAGCTTTTATTGATTCCGTTGTTGGAGGAGGAGGGTTAATTTCGCTTCCTGCACTTATGTTTGTTGGCCTATCGCCAGCTTCGGCAATTGCAACGAATAAATTAGCGGCAACAATGGGGACGTTTACGAGTGCGATGTATTTCATTCGATCAGGAAAAGTTGATTTTAAAATTGTAGGAAAGTTAATCCCGTTAACTATTGTTGGAGCTGTTGCAGGTGCTTTAGTAGTAAAATTTATTCCATCGGATATTTTACGCCCATTAGTACTTGTAATGTTGGTATTTATTGCTATTTATATTATTGCAAAAAAGAATTGGGGAAGTGTGTCTACCTATAAGAAGATGACGCAAAGAAAAACATTAATATTTTTCTTTGCTATTTTAATGATAGGATTTTATGATGGGTTTTTTGGACCAGGGACAGGGTCGTTTTTAATTTTTGCATTTTTATTAATTGGCTTGGATTTTATTCAAGCGGCAGCATCTGGAAAACTTTTGAACTTTGTTAGTAATATTGTATCTTTAATTACTTTTTTATTCTTAGACATAATTCATTTTGAATACGGTATTATCATGGGATTATCAATGATCTTAGGTGCTTATTTTGGATCGAAGTTTGCGGTTCAAAAAGGTGTTGGATATGTAAGGACTTTATTTTTATTAGTTACTATATTATTGATCGGGAAAAATGTTTTGGAATATACTCATATTTTGTAGATTCATACGCATGTATGAATCTCTTTTTTTTATTATATTTTAAAAATTTATTAATTTTTAAAATATAAGTCTAGGAATATTTGAATAAATCTAAATTATCGTGTAGAATAATGTTGTAAAATGTAAACGTTTTTCTAAGGGGAGGCTAAAAAAATGGTAGTAGCATACAAACATGAGCCATTTACAGATTTTTCAGTGGAGGCTAACAAATTAGCGTTTGAAGAAGGTTTAAAGAAAGTAGAATCTTATCTTGGACAAGACTATCCATTAATTATCGGGGGAGAAAAAATCACTACAGAAGACAAAATTGTTTCTGTAAACCCTGCAAATAAAGAGGAACTTGTTGGTCGTGTTTCAAAAGCAAGCCGTGAGTTAGCTGAAAAAGCAATGCAAGTAGCGGATGAAACATTCCAAACTTGGAGAAAATCAAAGCCAGAAATGCGTGCAGACATTTTATTCCGTGCTGCAGCAATCGTTCGTCGCAGAAAACATGAATTCTCTGCTATTCTTGTAAAAGAAGCAGGTAAGCCATGGAATGAGGCAGATGCTGATACAGCAGAAGCAATCGACTTTATGGAATATTATGGTCGTCAAATGTTAAAATTAAAAGACGGTATTCCAGTAGAAAGCCGTCCAATTGAATATAATCGTTTCTCTTACATTCCATTAGGAGTAGGTGTTATCATTTCTCCTTGGAACTTCCCATTCGCAATTATGGCAGGTATGACAACAGCTGCTTTAGTTTCTGGTAACACAGTATTACTAAAACCAGCTAGTACAACTCCTGTAGTAGCAGCGAAATTTATGGAAGTATTAGAAGAAGCTGGCTTACCAGCTGGCGTAGTAAACTTCGTTCCAGGTAACGGTTCTGAAGTTGGTGACTACTTAGTAGATCATCCTCGTACACGTTTCGTAAGCTTCACGGGATCTCGTGATGTAGGTATCCGCATCTATGAGCGTGCAGCGAAAGTAAACCCAGGACAAATTTGGTTAAAACGCGTTATCGCTGAAATGGGCGGTAAAGACACAATCGTTGTTGATAAAGAAGCAGATCTTGAATTAGCAGCTAAGTCTATCGTTGCATCAGCATTCGGATTCTCAGGACAAAAATGTTCTGCATGTTCTCGTGCAGTAATCCATGAAGATGTATACGATCACGTATTAAATCGTGCTGTTGAATTAACAAAAGAATTAACAGTTGCTAACCCAGCAGTATTAGGTACAAACATGGGTCCTGTTAATGACCAAGCTGCATTTGATAAAGTAATGAGCTATGTTGCAATTGGTAAAGAAGAAGGTAGAATCTTAGCAGGTGGCGAAGGAGACGATTCTAAAGGCTGGTTCATCCAACCAACAATCGTTGCTGACGTTGCAGAAGATGCTCGCTTAATGAAAGAAGAAATCTTCGGACCAGTAGTAGCATTCTGTAAAGCGAAAGACTTCGATCATGCACTTGCAATTGCAAACAATACGGAATACGGTTTAACAGGTGCTGTTATTACTAACAACCGTGACCATATTGAAAAAGCACGCGAAGACTTCCACGTTGGTAACTTATACTTCAACCGTGGATGTACTGGTGCAATCGTAGGTTACCAACCATTCGGTGGCTTTAACATGTCTGGTACAGACTCTAAAGCTGGTGGACCTGATTACTTAGCACTTCACATGCAAGCAAAAACTACTTCTGAAACTTTATAAGAAATAGTAGAGGAGCTCTTCACAGAATGTGAAGAGCTCCTTTTAAAATTGAACCCCCATATATTACCGTCGTTCGAAGAGAATGAGCTAAAACCTATTAATAGCGGGATAAACATGTAAACAGAAATAAAATAATGAGAAAAGTTGACTTATTAGTCATATTTTTTAGTATTCATTTTGAGAATTTCCTGTATAATACAATTTGAAAGAAAATCTATGGTTCGACAAGGAACACTCCTTTCGGTTTTGCTCACTGAAAGGAGTGTTTTTTTATGTAGCTAAAAATTCTTGCGTGCTTATTACATTTGCATATACGCCATTTAAACTAGCTAAAATTGTATTGTGAATATAAACAGCTGGTATAGTAGCGTTCTTAAAAGAAAGGTCTTTTGTAGCACAAGCGTCATGTATAACGGTACATTGAAAGCCAAAATCGAATGCAGCCCTTACTGTTGCATCGATACACATATGAGTCATCATCCCGCATACAACGACATGTTCAATATTAAAACGTTTTAATTGCTCTAGAAGATTAGTTTCTCGGAAGCTATTTGGATAATGTTTGACTATAACTGTTTCTTCTCTAAGTGGACGTACGCTTTCGTGAATATGTACACCTTCTGTATTAGGTAGGAAAAAAGTAGCGTCATCTTTTATAGCTACGTGTTGGATATGAAAAATAGGTTCGCTGTTTGTTCTAAATTGTTGTAATAACTGATTAGCATATTCGCTTGCTTCTACTGGATTACGCAATTCCATCTTTCCATTTGGAAAATAATCGTTTTGAATATCGACGAGTAAAAGAGCTGTTTTCATATATTTATCTTCCTCCGAGTTTCATATTCAAATAAATTTATTCAATTCGTAGAGAGGATTCTCCTGTTTAAAAATATGAGGAAGAAGAATTTTAAATAACCTTGAAAGTTACTATTTTTCAGATGAATATTCATCTGAAAATTTTAATAAAGGAATAATTAATATTTTTCTAAAAAATGTATTGACTCTTATTATTCTGAGTTCTATAATGAGAATTAATTAAACGACAATTAAATCGATACATTCTTATCCAGAGAGGTGGAGGGACTGGCCCTACGATACCTCAGCAACGGGTTTTTTAATACCGTGCTAACTCCAGCAAGCCATATAAAGGCTTGGAAGATGAGAAGATGTGAACGAGTACATATAAGTGCTCTCCTTCTTATCTTTATGGTTGATAAGAAGGAGGGCACTTTTTATTTTACCTCGAAAGCTCTGCTTCAAGTTTTTACAGCATATAGGAGGGAAAAAAATGATTTCTTTTACCAATGTAAGTAAAGTGTATGAATCAGCTGGCCAATCTGTTCATGCGGTGGAGGATGTAACATTATCAGTTGAGAAAGGCGAAATTTTTGGCATTATCGGTTTTAGTGGCGCTGGAAAGAGTACGTTATTACGCTTAGTAAATATGTTAGAGAGACCGACGGCAGGAACGATTTCAATAGATGATAAAGATATTACATCATTATCGACGAAAGAATTGCGTAAACTAAGACAAAGAATCGGAATGATTTTTCAAAGTTTTAATTTATTTAATTCAAGAACAGTATTTGGAAATATTGCTTATCCATTAAAGTTAGCGAAAGTACCAAAGAATGAGATAAAAGAAAGAGTAAATGAACTGCTGAAGTTTGTAGGGTTAGAAGATAAAGCAAACTATTATCCAGAGCAGCTATCAGGTGGGCAAAAGCAGCGTGTGGGCATTGCTAGAGCACTTGCGACATCGCCAGATATTCTTATATGTGATGAGGCAACATCAGCCTTAGATCCAGAAACGACGACAGAAATTCTAAACTTATTAAAGAAAGTAAATCGAGAATACAATTTAACAATTCTTCTTATTACACATGAAATGCATGTTGTGAAAGAAATTTGTCACCGTGTAGCTGTAATGGAGAAGGGGAAGGTTATTGAAGAAGGAAAACTGTTTGATGTTTTCACGCAACCAAAAACAAAGACGACTCAAAACTTTGTACGTTCTGTCATTAATGATCATTTACCGGAAAGTGTTCTAGCGAAAATTCAAAATGGTGGTCAAATTTATCGTCTAACATTTACTGGTGAGGAGACAGGACAGCCGGTACTATCATATATCGCAAAAAACTATAACGTCGATGTAAATGTACTGTACGGAAATATTATTGAACTTCAAAATGTGCTATTTGGAAATCTTCTTGTAGAGTTGCAAGGTGAGCAGAGGGGAATTCAAAAAGCATTACAACATCTAAGACTGCAAGTGCAGCTGAAGGAGGTAGAAGCTCATGCGAGTTGATTGGAGTATATTTTGGCCGCGCATACTAGATGCGACGGGGGATACCCTCTTAATGGTAATTGTAACCCTTATATTCGCTACAATTCTGGGTATACCTCTAGGTTTACTTTTATATGTAACGAGAAAAGGAAACTTTTTAGAAAATAAATGGGTCTTTTCTATTCTTAACATCATAATTAATACAATTCGTCCGGTACCATTCATTATCTTTTTAGTAGCCTTAAGTCCACTAACAAGAAGTGTTATCGGAACGACGATTGGAACAGCAGCGGCAATTTTCCCGATGACGTTAGTCGCATCAATTGGTATTGCTAGAATGGTTGAAACAAACCTTGTTTCCGTTCCGAAAGGAGTAATTGAAGCAGCGCAAGCAATGGGCGCCTCACCAATTAGAATTGTTTTTGAAATCCTTGTACCAGAAGCGTTAGCACCATTAATCTTAGGTGTCACATTTATGACAGTTGGTTTAATTGAATTCTCTGCAGTTGCTGGGCTTGTCGGTGGTGGCGGTCTTGGTGACTTGGCAATGACATATGGTTATCAACGTTTTGATACATCAGTTATGTTCGTAACGGTCGTGTTACTTATCATTCTCGTACAGATAGCTCAAAATTTAGGAAACTACTTTGCGAAAGTCTTGTTACGCAGATCATAAAAAGGAAGAGAGGAAAAGAAAATGAAGAAAATTTTAGCATTTGCATTATCAGCGATTGTAGGAGTCTCAGCATTAAGCGGCTGCTCAAGTGGAGACACGGGTGCAGGAGCGAAAGAAAAAGTAGTTCGCGTCGGTGTAACTGGAACGGATGGAGACGCTTGGGAAATTTTGAAGAAAAAAGCTGAAAAAGAAGGGATTAAGATTAAACTGGTCGAGTTCTCTGATTACACAACGCCAAATAAAGCGTTAGCTGATGGAGATATTGAATTAAACTCATTCCAGCATATTGCTTTCTTAGAGCAATTTAAAAAAGAGCATAAGTTAGATATTACAGCTGTTGGTACAACGCAAATTGCGCCAATGGGTTTATACTCTGAAAAATATAAGAAAGCAAATGAAATCCCAGATGGTTCAGAAATTGCAATTCCAAACGATCCAACGAACCAAGCACGGGCATTAAAACTTCTTGATGCAGCTGGATTATTAAAGCTTAAAAAAGACTTTGGTCTATTTGGAGATCCAAGTGGTATTGCTGAAAATCCGAAGAAATTAAAAATTACACCGGTTATCGCACAGCAAACACCTCGTGTGTTAAAAGATGTAGCGGCATCAGTTATTAATAACGGTGTTGCTGGTCAAGCTGGATTAGATCCAGCGAAGGATCCTATTTTCTTAGAAGATCCAAAGAATGAAAATGCAAAGCCATATATTAATATTTTTGCAGCTCGTAAGAAAGATAAAGATGATCCAACATTGAAAAAAGTAATTGAACTATATCATTCAAAAGAAGTAACAGACGCAATTAAGAAAGAAACAAATGATGGTTCCATTTCAGTAGATCTTTCACTTGATGAGCTTGAAAAAATCGTAAAATAATCATTGGGTTTAATGGACTAACAGAAGGAACCCCTCCGCTGTTAGTTCGTTCAACATATAAACTTAACAAACAAACCCTAATTCTGTACCTTCCAATTTTGTATAACATAGAATCCAATGTTTGTTAAGTAGAGTGATAGACCAGGAATTTTCCTGGTCTTTTTTTATGAATGAAAGTAGCTAGCGAACAGTAAGGTGATCCAAATTATAATGGGATAAGAAAATAAGCTGAAAAGGAGTGTAATTACGAATTGCTTTGGATGAATTAAGTGTTTTTTTGATAAAAAAAAGAAAATAGAAAAGAGAGTAATGAAAAATGCTGATATTACGCCGGGGTTATAAGAGCGATAAATGAAAAACAAAATAATATGTTGAACAGAGTTGAAGAAGATGGCCCCTTGTATAAAAATAATCCAGCATATAGAAGACAAGAAGTTAAGTTGATATAGAAAGACGATAAGTAATACAAAGATTGTTAATACGGAAATGGCGATGAAAAATTGTTGGCTAGTTATAAGACGGATTGAAAATTGATTAGCAAGGTATTGTGGCATTTGGAAAGCTTCTTCAAGGTTATGAATGAAAAATAATAAGGGAATGATCCAGAATATAGTAGTGGAATGTTTTTTCATCAATTTACATCACTCCAATAAAGTATAGAAAGCCTAAAAAAAGGCCCTCTATACAGAGATGGTTATTCAATTATGATATTTTTTAAATTAACTTCATGATGCTCTCGTTCTTTCAGATAAGCAGCTAGTTCCTCTTGTAAAATATTTAATATTTGCTTAGCTGATTGTTGGATTGGATTAGGTAGCTCTTCTAATATATGCATCCCGACTTTTACTTTTGTACGAATTACCCTTCGTAGTAATTCCTCATGCATGTACTACACCTCCAAACCGAATATTTAGTACATCTTCTTCAAATTTTGCTCCTTGAATAGAAAGGTGTGTTAATGTTTTTGGTAACGTGATGTTCCGTTTAACAGAACCCGCTCGAATAATAAGTTCATCACCTTTTTGATTTAAGGAAAGTTCACTTTTGTTTGAGAAGGGAATGGACAGAACGAAAATATACTCATCGCCATCCTTTTTTACATATTGAGTGCGCCCGTTAAATTTTACTTTTGTAGGGGAATGATCAGTTTTAAATAAAGAATCTCCTACACGTTCTAACATAGACAAACCAACAACTTCTTGTTCAAACATTGGAGCTTCGTAAATAGGAAGGGGTTGAAAACTATCTTTAATTAATGTTTTATATTTCTTCTGTGTATCTTTCCATGCCTGAAAATAAGGATCGGTGACAGTGTTAGGGATGACGCGGTTAATCATAATGGCATCTACGTTATAATCGTATAAATTCAAATAAGTAAAGCTGCGCTGGGCTTCTTTAATGACCATTTTTTCAGGATTTACAACGATGCGGATACTTGTTACTTCTCGATTTGATAAAATATCTCTCATTTCTCCGAGCTGTTCAAGTGTACTTGTTAATTCGTCCATAATATCGTCGGTTGGAAGAGGGACACCAAGGAGTGGTTGAGCTACTGGACGAACGACTTTTAAAACTTTTCTTTTAATAGGAAATAATTTTTCCATCCACCAGCCGAGCATGTCTGGAAAGCTTAGCATTGCTAATGTTTCTCCTGTAGGGGCACAATCAATAATGATAACATCATATGTGTCTTGCTTATAATAATCGAGTACGCGAAGTAGGCTAATTAAATCTTCCATACCGGGAAACATCGTTAATTCTTCTGTTGTAATATCATCAGCTGCTTTAGAAGTGAAGAGTAGTGTAATATATTTCTGTAATTTTCCCCAGCCTTTTTCCATTTCATAAATCGTATTAATTTCTTGTGCCCACAAATTTTCACGAATTTCTAGTGGTTCAGAAGATAGCTTTATACCAAATGAATCTCCTAAACTATGAGCAGGATCTGTGCTCATTACTAATGTTTTTAATCCTTGTTTCGCACTTTGAATTGCTGTTGCTGCTGAAATGCTAGTTTTTCCTACGCCGCCTTTACCTGTATACAAGATAATTCTCATCATTCATATCCCCTTTGTTTCGAATGTCGAATATTACGAGTGTCGAAGTAAATGGTTGAATAAAAACCCAGATAGGGTTTTATTCAATCGGAATGTTTTTCATTTTAGGTGTAGAAATCTTTTCTTCTGTTTTTTGCTGTGACGTAGCGATGTGATTCATGATTTTTTGGAAGATTTGTAGTAAGAATGCTTTTTCTTCTTCTGATAATGCTTCTGTTACTAAGCTAAAGTAATGGGCCGCATTTTGTTTTACTTCTTGAACGAGTATTACGCCGTTTTCTGTTAACCGAATTAATACAATACGTCGGTCATTTTCATCACGGTAGCGTTCAATATATCCCTTTTTTACAAGGCGATTTACAACGCCCGTTGTTGTACTCATCGGTATATCAAGAAGATCAGCAATTTTCGTCATTGTAATATCTGTATTTCGTTCCATCCAAAGTAAACAAAATACTTCTGTTTTAGAAAGTGTTAAATCTAGGCTTACCCATTCTTCAGGATAGAAAAGTTTCTTGGCGTTATCTAGCAGTAAGTCTAAAAAATGTTCATATTGCAACAATTAATTCCACTCCCGTATATTTCGAGGTTCGTAATATTTATTTTTATTTTATGTAGAATAGAAATAATTGTCAATGATTTTAATTGTTTTTTCAGATTAGGCAGAAAACTTTCTTTAAAATAGTATTCTTTTATGATAGATTTATAAATATAAAACGAGAATTTACATAAAAATCCATCATGGTAAATATACTTATCTATAATGGGTATGCAGCTAACGAGGGGGAGAACGATGAGAAGACGTAATACGCAAGCGTTCACGTTTTTAGCATGGACTTCATTTGTTTGTGCGATTTCAGGTATGCTAATTGGGATTTATACGTTAGATGAAACGCTTAGTGTAAAAGGATACTATTTAATTGGAACATTATTTTTAACGATGTCTTGTTTTGTATTACAAAAAACAATTCGTGATAATGAAGAAGATAACGAGAGATTTCCGAAAAATAAACCGTTAGATAAAGAGTAAATTGTAAAGAAAGGCATTTGCCTTTCTTTTTTTATGTAAAAATGGCGTAAGTACTCTGTGTTGACTTGCTTGAAGTACTGAAAATTTGGTATCATCAATAGTATTGTAGATTGAACGATATATTATGGAGGTGGCCTAGCCGTGTCAAGAATTTCCGTTGAGAATGTAAAGCACGTAGCACATTTAGCACGTCTTGCAATTACTGATCAAGAAGCAGAAAAATTTCAAAAACAACTAGATGCAATTGTTACATTTGCAGAACAGTTAAATGAATTAGATACAACAGATGTAAAACCAACAACTCATGTATTAACTATGAAAAATGTTATGCGTGAAGATGTACCAGAAAAAGGTTTACCAGTCGAAGAAGTATTAAAAAATGCACCGGATCACAAAGATAATCAAATCCGTGTTCCAGCAGTATTAGAATAGAGGAGGGGAATTTCGATGTCATTATTTGATCATTCAGTATCAGAGTTACATAAGAAGTTAAACAACAAAGAAATTTCCGTTACGGATTTAGTAGAAGAATCTTACAAACGTATTGCGGATGTTGAAGATAACGTAAAAGCTTTTCTTACATTAGATGAAGAAAATGCACGCGCAAAAGCGAAAGAATTAGATGCAAAAATCGGCGCTGAAGATAATGGTTTATTATTCGGTATGCCAATTGGTGTAAAAGATAACATTGTAACTAACGGTCTTCGTACAACTTGTGCGAGCAAAATGTTAGCAAACTTCGATCCAATTTATGATGCGACAGTTGTGCAAAAGCTAAAAGCTGCTGACACAATTACAATCGGTAAATTAAACATGGACGAGTTCGCAATGGGTTCTTCAAATGAAAACTCAGGATTCTACGCTACGAAAAACCCATGGAACTTAGATTACGTTCCGGGCGGATCTAGTGGTGGTTCTGCAGCAGCTGTAGCAGCAGGAGAAGTACTATTCTCTCTAGGTTCTGATACGGGTGGTTCTATCCGTCAGCCAGCTGCATATTGCGGTGTTGTAGGTTTAAAACCAACTTATGGACGCGTATCTCGTTACGGATTAGTAGCATTCGCATCTTCACTTGACCAAATCGGACCGATTACACGTACAGTAGAAGACAATGCATACTTATTACAAGCTATTTCAGGTATTGACCGCATGGATGCAACTTCTGCAAACGTTGAAGTTGGAAACTATTTAGCTGGTTTAACAGGCGATGTTAAAGGTTTACGCATTGCTGTACCGAAAGAATACTTAGGCGAAGGTGTTGGCGAAGAAGCTCGTGAGTCAGTACTAGCTGCTTTAAAAGTATTAGAAGGTATGGGCGCAACTTGGGAGGAAGTATCGCTTCCACACTCTAAATACGCTCTAGCAACGTATTACTTACTATCTTCTTCTGAAGCATCTGCGAACCTTTCACGCTTTGATGGCGTGCGTTACGGTGTTCGTTCTGATAATGTAAATAACTTATTAGATCTTTACAAAAACACACGTAGTGAAGGTTTCGGTGATGAAGTTAAACGTCGTATTATGCTTGGTACATTTGCGCTTAGCTCTGGTTACTATGATGCATATTACAAGAAAGCACAACAAGTACGTACATTAATTAAAAACGACTTTGAAAATGTATTTGCTAACTATGATGTTATTATTGGACCAACAACGCCAACTCCGGCATTTAAAGTGGGCGAAAAAGTTGATGATCCAATGACAATGTATGCAAATGACATTTTAACAATCCCAGTAAACTTAGCGGGTGTTCCAGCGATTTCTGTTCCATGTGGATTCGGTGCTAACAACATGCCACTTGGTCTACAAATCATTGGTAAACACTTCGATGAAGCGACAATTTACCGCGTTGCACATGCGTTTGAGCAAGCAACAGACTATCATACAAAAAAAGCAAGTCTGTAAGGAGGCGAGCATAGATGAATTTAGAAACAATTATTGGTTTAGAGGTTCACGTTGAGTTAAAAACAAATTCGAAAATTTTCTCTGCGAGTCCAACAGAATTCGGAGCGGAGCCAAATACACAAACAAGTGTAATTGACTTAGGATACCCAGGGGTACTTCCTACTTTAAATAAAGAAGCAGTTAACTTTGCAATGAAAGCTGCAATGGCATTAAACTGTGAAATCGCAACGGAAACGAAGTTTGACCGTAAAAACTATTTCTATCCAGATAACCCGAAAGCTTACCAAATCTCTCAATTTGATAAGCCAATTGGTGAAAATGGTTGGATTGAAATCGAAGTAGACGGTAAAAAGAAACGTATCGGTATTACACGTCTTCATTTAGAAGAAGATGCTGGTAAATCAACGCATACAGCTGATGGTTCATTAGTAGACTACAACCGTCAAGGTATGCCTTTAATCGAGATCGTATCTGAGCCAGATATGCGTACGCCAGAAGAAGCATATGCATACTTAGAGAAGTTAAAATCAATCATTCAATACACTGGTGTATCTGATTGTAAGATGGAAGAAGGTTCCTTACGTTGTGATGCGAACATTTCTCTTCGTCCAGTTGGACAAGAGAAGTTCGGTACAAAAGCGGAACTGAAAAACTTAAACTCATTCACTTACGTACAAAAAGGTCTTGAGCATGAGCAAGTGCGCCAAGAAAAAGAACTGTTATCTGGTGGCATCATCCAACAAGAAACACGTCGTTATGATGAAGCAACAAAGAAAACAATCTTAATGCGTGTGAAAGAAGGATCTGACGATTACCGTTACTTCCCGGAGCCAGACTTAGTTGAACTTTACATCGATGATGAGTGGAAAGAAGCAGTTCGAGCTTCTATTCCAGAACTTCCAGATGCACGTAAAGCTCGCTACGTTGCAGAATTAGGCTTACCAGCTTATGATGCACACGTGTTAACATTAACGAAAGAGATGTCTGATTTCTTTGAAGCAACTGTTGCAGACGGTGCTGATGCGAAATTAACATCGAACTGGTTAATGGGTGAAGTACTTGCATACTTAAACAAACAACAAAAAGAATTAAAAGACGTTGCATTAACGCCTGCTGGTTTATCTAAAATGGTTCAATTAATTGAAAAAGGTACAATTTCTTCTAAAATCGCGAAGAAAGTATTTAACGAATTAATTGAAAAAGGTGGAGACCCAGAAGAAATCGTTAAAGCGAAAGGTCTTGTTCAAATTTCTGACGAGGGTACACTTCGTAAAGTTGTAACAGAAATTCTTGATAATAATGAGCAATCTATCGAAGACTTTAAAAACGGTAAAGACCGTGCAATTGGCTTCTTAGTTGGTCAAATTATGAAAGCTACAAAAGGACAAGCAAATCCACCACTTGTTAACAAAATCTTACTTGAAGAGATTAATAAGCGATAATAGTAGTGACTTTTAAAGATTAAGCAGAAAAACACCCGTACATGGGTGTTTTTCTAGGTTAATCAAACGTTTGTTTAAATGAGACAAAATCGTTTAAACAAACGTTTGATTAACTGTCAAAAGTGGAAAAATGTTTGTATAGCAACTATGGTATGATAGTTGCAAAAAGGTGGGAATAATGATAAATCTAAACATAGAGGTTTTTTTCATCTCATGAAATAATAGATAGTTATTATTCGTTATATGTAAATTTTTATGGAAGAATGGATAGAAATAAAGTGAAACTTTAATCAGTAGGAGGTTCATCCACCATTGATTATTAGCCCTCACCAATCGGGCATTTACTGCCCGCAAATAGCGGGATAAATTTTGGAGTCAAATAAAAAACCATTGAAATGAATATTTACTTTTGATGGACTACACGAATCGGGTTCTTACTGCCTGTTTGAGCGGGATAAAAGAAGGATAGCAAGATGAGAGGAGGTAGGCATGGGAATACTGAATAGAAGTTCAGTATGTTCTTTTTCGATACATAAAGAAATTTCCTGTGCTAATAAATGATGAAGCGAGCAAGAATTATTTATAATCCTACTTCGGGGCGTGAGCTATTTAAGAAGAGCTTACCAGAAGTATTACAAAAATTAGAACAAGCTGGCTATGAGACATCTTGTCATGCGACAACGGGTCCTGGAGACGCTACTGTGGCGGCGAGGCAAGCTGCGGATCGTAAGTTTGATGTTGTTATTGCGGCTGGTGGCGACGGTACATTAAATGAAGTAGTAAACGGTTTAGTTGGGCATGAATTCCGTCCGAAATTTGGAATTATTCCAGTTGGAACGACAAATGACTTTGCACGTGCAATTGGTGTACCTCGTTCTATTGAAGAGGCAGCAGATATTATTTGCGAAGGAAAAACAGTGCCATTAGACCTTGGTAGAGCGAACGATACATATTTTATTAACATCGCTGGTGGCGGTCGTATTACAGAATTAACATACGAAGTACCGAGTAAGTTAAAGACAGTATTAGGACAACTTGCTTATTACCTAAAAGGTATCGAGATGTTACCATCATTGCATCCGACATATGTTGAAATTGAGTATGATGGAAAGTTACTACAAGAAGAAATTACGATGTTTTTAATTACGAATACCCGTTCAGTAGGTGGATTTGAAAAGGTAGCACCGTATGCATCTATTAACGATGGGTTATTTGACCTATTAGTACTGAAAAAAGGTTCTATCGCTGATTTAATTAAAGCAGCAACACAAGCACAACGTGGTGAACATATTAATAATCCAAAAGTGTTATATACACAAGCGAACCGAATTAAAGTACATTCACCAGATAAACTAATGATTAATTTAGATGGTGAGTATGGTGGAGATGCACCGATGGAATTCGAAAATATATATCATTGTTTAGAACTATTTGTTCCTGAACATCAAGAGGATGCCCTGTAAAGGCATCCTTTTTTACTTTGTTAAAATGAATTGTAAATTGGGAGTTAGTTTGATTTTTATGGTATTTTTACAATTCTTTTATTTTACATCCATATTTTATTGATACACTGGAGGAGATAAGAAACGAGAGGTAGGATGCTATGGAGAAGGTAAAAGCAATACTATTTGATAAAGATGGGACATTAATGGATTTTCATTCAATATGGATAAAAGTAGCTGAAGAACTTGTAGCTGAATGTATAAGTTTATATCATTTACCAAGTACAATGCGGCAGACCTTATTAGAAGAGATTGGTGTAGAGGGAGCATTTGTTAATCCGAGGAGTGCAATAGCTGCTGGAACAAGCCTTGATGTAGCGAAGGGGCTTTGTAATTATATTGAGTCTGCTAGAGAAGAAGAGATGCACCATTGGGTAAGTGAGAAGTTATTTTCCCTTATGTATGAGCATCGTTCGCATATGAAAATGACAGCAGATTTACCGAAAGTGTTACAGGCATTAAAAGATAAAGGATTTATATTAGGGGTTGTCACGGCGGATGATTTCGCACCAACAGAATTATTTTTAAGACAATATAAGTTGGAGAACTTTTTTGATTATATTATAGCCTCGGATACATTCCCTGCGCAAAAACCAGATAAAAAGATTATAGAAGTGTTTTGTGAGAAATTTAATTTAGAATCATGTGAGGTTGCGGTTGTTGGAGATACGCCAACTGATTTACATTTAGCCAAAAATGGCGATTGCTATGCAATTGGGGTGCTATCTGGTACGGGAGACCGTCCAACATTAGAACCACTTGCTGATTTAGTGTTAGATTCTGTTGAAGAGTTTATTTCTCAATCGGGTGAGTTTTTCTGGGAGAAAGAAAAGTCTAATGTGTAAGGAAAATAAGTCTATAAAGACTCTTAATGAGTCTTTATAGACTTATTTTTTATGCCTGGATACAAAGAATATAGGATAAATGCTAGAAAAGAAAGTTGGCATACATTTTGCAATAAAAAGAGAAAACAATGTAAAGAAAAGGATGGGGTACGCAATGAACACAAAAAAATTTGCTAAAGTAAATGAACAAATTCCAGGACCGAAAGCGGCATCTTTATTAGAACGCCGTCAAAATATAGTACCAAAAGGAGTAAGTAACGGCATCCCAACGTTTGTACAATCTGCAAATGGTGCTCTTGTAACGGATGTTGATGGCAATCAGTACATTGATTTTGCAGGAGCAATCGGGACAATTAACGTAGGGCATTGTCATCCAACGGTTAAAGAAGCGCTCCATAAACAAGTCGATCAATACATTCATACTGGATTTAATGTCATGATGTATGAGCCATATATTGAATTAGCGGAAAAGCTTGCGGCATTGGCACCGGGAAGTTTCGATAAGCAAGTCCTCTTTTTAAATAGTGGTGCAGAAGCAGTTGAGAACGCGGTGAAGATCGCTCGTAAATATACGAAGAGACCTGGTATTATCGCATTTTCTAAAGGTTTCCACGGGCGTACATTAATGACAATGACGATGACAAGTAAAGTGAAGCCATATAAATTTGGATTTGGTCCCTTTGCTCCAGAAGTATATAAAGCGCCATTTCCATACGAATACCGTCGCCCAGAGGGATTAACGGAAGAGCAGTATGATGATTTTATTATTGAAGAGTTTAAGAACTTCTTCATATCGGAAGTAGCACCAGAAACAATCGCAGCTGTTGTAATGGAACCTGTTCAAGGGGAAGGTGGATTTATCGTCCCAAGTAAGAAATTTGTTCAAGAAGTACGCCGCATTTGTTCAGAGAACGGCATCTTATTTGTAGCGGATGAAATACAAACAGGCTTTAGTCGTACAGGAAAATATTTTGCAATTGATCACTATGATGTCGTTCCAGATTTAATTACAGTGTCTAAATCATTAGGTGCTGGTGTACCGATAAGTGGTGTCATTGGACGTAAAGAAATTATGAATGAGTCTGCACCAGGTGAACTTGGTGGAACGTATGCAGGAAGTCCATTAGGATGTGCGGCTGCATTAGCTGTTCTCGATGTAATAGAAAATGAGAAATTAAATGATAGAGCGATAGAATTAGGAAAAGTCGTAATGAACCGATTCGAAGAGATGAAAAATAAATATCATTGCATCGGTGATGTGCGTGGGTTAGGAGCAATGTGTGCATTTGAGGTCGTTCAAGATCGTAAGACGAAAGCACCTGACAAAGCGTTAACAGCTAATCTATGTACAGAAGCAAATAAGCGTGGGTTACTGTTATTATCAGCAGGAACATATGGAAATGTTATCCGTGTGTTAATGCCTTTAGTTATTACAGATGAGCAACTTGAAGAAGGATTAACAATAATTGAAGAATCGTTGCAAGCTTGTTATGAACAAACAAACATCGCTCGCGTTTAAAAACTGAAGTATAAATAGCAAACATTCTAGCTGACTCTATATTAAATGCAGAAAATTCACTTTATAATAAAGGTAGTGAAGTGGATCGATGGATTTGAAGTTAGGGGTGGCTAGGATGGTTGCAGAAAAGGAACGAGTGTTAATGGATTTAAAAGATGTATTTGAATATGCGTTTGACGAAATTTTTGTTACAGATGAGCAAGGGATCGTTGTGCGTGTAAATAGTACATGTGAAAGGCACTACCAACTAGCTGCCGAAGAGTTAGTTGGTAAGCATGTAAAAGAACTACAAAAGGACGGAATCTTTTATCCATCAGCGACATTAGAAGTGATTGAAAAAAAGAGGCCAATTGAACTCGTTCAAACTACAAAATCAGGAGAGTATTTACACGTTCGTACAAGGCCTGTTTTTGATGATGAGGGAAATTTAAGAAGAGTGATTAGTTATTCTCGGGACCTTACTGAACTCTATCAATTACGTCAAAAGGTAGAGGAAATGGATAATCAGCTAAAAACATATAAAAAAGAATTAAGAGAAACATATGAGCATGAAGGACTTATTTTTAAAAGTCTAGCTATGCAAAAAATAGTCGATACAATCAAAAAAGTATCTGTAGTGGATAGTACTGTTCTCGTTTTAGGCGAGACTGGAGTTGGGAAAAGTCGATTAGTACGCCATTTACATGAAGTGAGTCACCGTAAGAATGAAAGTTTCTATGAAATTAATTGTGCGGCATTGCCAACTAATTTAATTGAATCAGAGCTTTTTGGATATTCAGGTGGATCTTTTACAGGTGCGAATCGTGAAGGGAAAAAGGGACTATTAGAATCCGCGCATAAAGGAACTCTTTTTTTAGATGAAATCGGTGAAATGCCGCTTGAAATTCAAGCGAAGCTTTTGCAAGTATTGCAAGAAAAAACATTTCGTCCTATAGGCGGAAGAGAATTAAAAAAAGTGGATGTCCGAATTGTGGCGGCAACAAATAGAGATTTAAGCGAGATGGTGAAACAAGGAACATTTCGGAAAGATTTATACTATCGTTTGAATGTCATTCCAATTGCAATTCCCCCGCTTAGGGAAAGAACAGAAGATATTTTGCCGCTTATTTATCATTACTTGCAGCAATTTAATAAAAAGTACGGACGTGATGTGAAACTAGCGCCGAGTACGTTACAAATGTTTGTTGGATATCCGTGGGAAGGAAACAATAGAGAAATAGAGAATGTAATTGAGAGAATTGTTATTACTGTCGATGATGTTGTAACGGTAGAGGATTTGCCACTCTCTATGCAAGAGGCTGCAGTTGAACAATCGGGGCAAAGCCTTTATAAAATGCTGGAAGAGGTAGAGAGAAATATTATTCTTAAAGCGTATAAAACGTATGGATCAAGTTATAAAGTAGCTGAGTTTTTGCAAATTAGTCAATCTGCTGCTACTAGGAAAATTAAGAAGTTCATAGAGGAGGAAGAAAACATTGGATAAAAAGGCGGCTTTTGTAAGTATAGATAAAAAGGCGATGTATATAAATGGTGAGTGGATTACACTACAAGAACAAATTGAAGTAAATAATCCTGCGACGAAGGAAATATTTGCAACTGTACCAAAAGGCGGAGTAACAGAGGCAAAGCAAGCTGTTGATGCTGCACATGAAGCTTTTAAAACGTGGTCTAAGTTAACGGCAGCAGATCGTGCAACGAAGTTAAAAAAGTGGTTCATGCTTATTGATAAAAATAAAGAAGAGATCGCAGCGCTTATGACGAAGGAACAAGGAAAGCCGTTTGCAGAAGCGCTTGGTGAAGTAAATTATGCAAATAGTTTTGTTGAATGGTATGCAGAAGAAGGGAAACGTGTATATGGTGAAATGATTCCTGCTTCTCATCCGAATAAGCGCATTTTAGTTATGAAGCAACCAGTTGGCGTTATGGCAGCTATTACACCTTGGAACTTCCCAGCTGCTATGATTACGAGAAAGGTAGCCCCAGCGCTTGCAGCAGGCTGTACAGCCGTTGTGAAACCGGCAAGTCAAACGCCGCTAACTGCATTGAAATTAGCTGAATTAGCCCATGAAGCAGATATTCCAAAGGGTGTAATCAATATCGTAACAGGTAGTGCAAAAGCAATTGCTGATACGTGGATGGAAGATAGTCGCGTTCGAAAAGTATCCTTTACAGGGTCAACGGAAATCGGGAAAGAGTTAATGGCTAGTGCTGCACAAACGATGAAAAAAGTTTCGCTTGAGTTAGGTGGCCACGCTCCGTTTATCGTAATGAATGATGCGGATTTAGATAAAGCAGTAGAAGCGGTGATTGGTTCGAAATTCCGTAACGCAGGACAAACGTGTATATGTACAAACCGAGTATTCGTTCAAGAAGAAGTATACGAAGTATTTGTAGAGAAGTTCCAAAAGGCAGTAGGGCAGTTGAAAGTAGGAGACGGTTTCGGTGACGGAACGACTGTCGGACCACTTATTGATGAGAATGCAGTTTCAAAAGTACAAGAACATATTGAAGACGCTATTCAAAAAGGTGGAACAGTTTTATATGGTGGTCAAAAGGTCGCAGAGTTAGAGGGACATTTCATTCAACCGACTGTAATTGGATTGGCAAATGATACGATGCTTTGTATGAATGAAGAAACATTTGGGCCAGTGGCACCAGTTGCGAAATTTAAAACAGTTGATGAAGTAATCGAACGTGCAAATAATACACCATACGGTTTAGCTGCGTATATTTTCACGAAAGACATTAGCCGAGCATTCCAAATTAGTGAAGCGTTAGAGTACGGTATTATCGGTCTAAACGACGGTCTTCCATCAGTTGCACAAGCACCATTCGGTGGATTTAAAGAAAGTGGTATCGGCCGTGAAGGAGGCCATTTCGGCATCGAGGAATATTTAGAAATTAAATATATTTCATTGGGACTATAAGTAGTATACTAGAATCTCTATAAGGTAACAGAGAAGGAGATTCTAGTATGGTATATTGGCTATTATTACTTGTTACAATTATTTTTGAAGTAGCTGGAACAATTGCAATGAAACTATCGAATGGTTTAACAAAGCTCGTTCCAAGTGTACTGATTTTCGTGTTTTATGGAATTTGTTTCAGCGTGTTCGCCATCGTTGTGAAAAAGATCCATTTAAGTATTGCTTATGCTATTTGGTCTGGCGTTGGAACATTACTTATTACAATCATTAGTGTTTACTTTTTTAAAGAGCATATTAGTTTATTCCAAGCATTTTGTATTCTTTTTATTGTTTTGGGTGTCATTGGGCTTAAGGTTTCATCGGCATCATGAAAGCTATCTTTTGTAGAAGATAGCTTTTTTCTATTTGTGCAGTTAGCAATTAATACGACAAAATATGACAAGAAAGCGTAAAGCATTTTGTTATGATACATATGAAATATTGTCTTATGTGGGGGAAAGAGTATGTTAAAAAAGGTGAGTCAAATTGTTTTAATTTTTGGCATAGCTTTTAGTTTAAGTGCTTGCACTGAGACTAAAGATAGTAATGAAAGTAAACAAGAAGATGTTCAAGATAAAGTGTATAAAATAGGGGAGACAGTAGACGTAGATGGTTTGCAAGTAACTATCGATTCAGTTAAATTAGGATATCCGGATTATGATGAGGATAAAAAGAAAGAGGAGATTTTGGGGATTATTTTCAAAGTAGAAAATAATAGTAAAAAGGAAATACCTTTTGCATTTTATGAATTTGAGATTACCGATAAGAAAGGTACAAGATTTAAAGAATATAATAACCCTGATAGCTTTATTAGTAAAAAGTTAGCACCAGAAGAAAAAATTCAAGATATCATGCTATTTGACGTAGCGAAAGAAAATACGTATATCGCTACGTATAGACCAGAGTTTACGCGTGAAAATAGAATAATAAAATTTGAATTGAAACCAAATAAATAAAGAAACACATTGGATTATCCAATGTGTTTCTTTATGGTAATAAATTTAAAACGCCCAGTTACCTTTACGGAAGATAGGCTCATGTCTGCCATCAGCAGTAATACCGTCAATATCAAGCTCAGCTGATCCAATCATGAAGTCGTTGTGTGTAATACTAGCGTTTGCGCCGTTTTCAGCAAGTTCTTCTTTAGACATTGTTTTTCCGCCAACTAAGTTAAATGCGTAAGCATTTCCAATCGCAAGGTGGCAAGATGCATTTTCGTCAAATAGTGTATTGTAGAATAAAACATTTGTGTTTGAAATTGGTGAGTCATGAGGTACTAAAGCTACTTCCCCTAAGAAGTGAGAACCTTCATCTGTTTCTACTAAATGTTTTAAAGCTTCTTCACCAGCTTCAGCTTTATAGTCTATGATACGTCCGTTTTCAAATGTTAACGTGAAATTATCGATAATATTACCTGCAAATACTAACGGTTTTGTACTAGAAACTTGGCCGTTTACACCTGTTTTAAGTGGCATTGTAAATACTTCTTCAGTTGGAATATTAGCCATAAATGGTACGTTCTTTTCATTTAAGCTACCAGCACCAGCCCATACATGTTTTTCTGGAAGTTCGATTGTTAAATCTGTTCCAGGACCTGTATAGTGAAGAGCTTTATAATGCTTTTCGTTTAAGTAATCCACTTTTGTATGTAATGTTTCATCATGTTCTTTCCATGCTTCTACAGGATTTTCTAAATCAGCACGAGTAGCTTTGAAAATAGCATCCCATAACTTTGCTTCTTGTTCTTCTGGCGCTACGTCAGGGAATACTTTCGCAGCCCATTCTTTCGTAGGAACAGAAATGACACACCAGCTTACTTTATCTGCTTGTACGTAATCACGGTATACTTTCATTGCTTCTCCAGCTACTTTATGAGCTGTTGCGATACGCGATGGTTCTACACCTTTTAATAAATCAGGGTTTTCTGCATAGATAGACATAAATGCAGCGCCTTCTTTTGCTAATTCTTCACGAGCATGTGCTTTCCAAGATGGAAATTCAGCGAAAGCTTCTTCAGGAGCTAGATCGAATTTTAAGCGTGTTAACGTCTCATCATTCCAATCTACATATACGTGTTTTGCACCAGATTTATATGCTTTTTCTGTAACGAGGCGTACAAATTGTACAGCTTCAAGAGGTGCACTAATTGATAAAGTTTGTCCAGGTTGAATATTAACACCAACATTAACTGCAAGAGCAGCATATTTCTCTAACGTTTGTTCAAATGACATATGTATAATCTCCTTTAATTTGAAAGATTTCTTACTATATATAATACAAGAAAATTCTAAAAATATATATAAATATAAATATAAAGAGAGCTCAAAATGTATTGAGCTCTTACATTTACTTAATTGAAGAAGCAAACTGCTCTACAGTCGTTGTATGGTGTATACGAACGCGCTTCATCTTTAACAATTCATCAGGTTCACCCTTTGTAATGAATTGCCCAGGCTTTGTCGTCGTCGCAAATTGATAATACTTCTTCGTTTCTGCAACAACCTTATCATCTACATGACCGAATGGATAAGCAATCGCGATAACAGGCTTACCTGTTATTTTTTCTAGCTTTTCTTTTGAACCTTTTAACTCTTCCTCATAGTTTGTAATTTTCGGTAAGTCTGCATGTGTTGCAGTATGAGATTGCACCGAGAAAATGCCGGAATCAACCATTTCTTTTATTTCAGAAGTAGACAATGCTCCTTCTATATCAACGTTATCAACAATCATATATTCTGTTGCTGCCGGTTTAAAAGTATCATCTTTTAGCTTTTGTAAAACGCGAAATGCATTCATATTATTTTTCATACCGTCATCAAATGTAACGAAAATCGGTTTATTTACTTTATTTATATCGCCCCAGCGTTCAAACGTTAAAAGCGTATAACCATTGTCCTTTAAATGCTTCATTTGTGCTTCAAAGTTAGCTGGTGATACGAATAAGTCTTTAATGCCTTGACCATGATAATCATCAATTGCGTGATACATAAGAACAGGAACCTTTTGTTCAAAAGTAATAGTAGATTTCGTAAGCGGGATTGTTTTCCCATCTTCTTTCATTCCTGTTGCTTCAATTTGAAACTCACCGCGTTTTCCTTCAAATTCTTTTATATCAAAAGAAATTGCAAATTGTTTCTCCTTTTCTTTAGAAGAAAAAGATTTAGCATGTTCCTTTCCATCAGCTGTGCGCCAAATTTTATATTGTACTTCATTTAAAGAATCTTTTATGTCTGTAATATGAATACTTGTGTTTGTAGACTTGTATGTGATGGGAGTATAAGAAATTTTACCTTGTTCTTGTACAGTCTCTTTTTGTTTAGCTACTTCTTGAACCTTTTTCTCTTTTTTAGGTTCTGGACTTACATTGTTAGTATTACAGCCTGCTAGAATGGCAGACGTACATAAAGCAATTGCTGCATATTTTCTCATGAAAATCACCTTCTATTGTGTAGTATGTTGCATATTGACATTAAAATCCCCACCGCTATAAGAGTGGTGGGGATATACCCTTGTTCATCATATCATTTGAAGAAAATGAGGGGAATATGATTTTTAGGAGGTTATTAATGTAATAGTTTAGTGACTTTGAATAGATGTATTTTTTTGTTTCTTATTAGAATTAATAATAATATAACCGACTACAAAGATAAGAGGAATAATGAAGCCATAGATAGGCATTCCCCATACATAATAGCTTTTCAGCGTTAAGACTAGTAAATGTAAGAAATCGAAAATTGCGTGAGCTTTCATAATATCCTCCAATGGTTTTTTGAAAATTATAACATTTTGAACTTGTTATTTGTATAATTTGGAAAGTTATTTAAGCTAATTTTAAAGTAAGAAGAATACATATTAATATGCAATTTTGCATAAGGGTATGTATTTTATTAAAATATAAAGATTTTATACTATAATGAAAACCGCTATAAAACTAAGTAAGAATAATGTATGGAGTGGAGAATAGAAATGAAATATAAAAAAATAATATATATCTTTTTCATATCGCTATTTATAGTTGGTTGTCAAAGTGAAGTGAGTAAAGCGAATAGCGTGGAAGAGTATATTCCATCGCATCTTATGAATGCGGAAGTAACGGCGGATATTATGACACTTGAATTTCCTTATGAGATAAAAGAGAAATTAGAGAAAATCGGAAATAAAATGAGCGATAGTATTACAAATAATTTAGATTGGTATTTGAAGTATGCCGAGGAAGAAATTATACCGAAAAAAACGTTTCCTTATCATCAAAACTTAGGTATTACAAAAGAAGAATATGATTTTATGATAGATAAAATGGATAATGCAGAATATATAAATACCAAAGACGGAAAACTCTTTTTTAAAAAGAAAGATCGTGAAATTCAAATTCTCTCTGATGAAAATTTGAATCTAATTAAAAATATTCGAATTGATACAGAGAAGAATACAATTAAAACTCCTTTGGGAGAATGCGAATATGAAGGTGAGATCAAGGCGTCGGATGAACAAAAAGCTACTGGTCCATGGAGTGGGAAGATGTGGACTTTAAAAAGCAATGGATTGCTTTATCATTTTTCATTAGGAAAGTTAAAAAACATAAACAAATCTATCATTTACATTTCAATAAAAGGTATATATAAAGATAGTATTATCAATACAGAAGAAGCAGTTGAATTTCACTCGGTTTCATAAAGAATCAAAAAAATCACCTTACTCGTTAAAGTAAGGTGATTTTTTATTAAATAAACAATCCAGCGATTGTCGCAGATAAAATAGAAGCAAGTGTTGATGCAAATAGCATTTTCCAACCAAATTTAGAAACAACGCTTCCTTGTTTTTCAGAAAGGGCACGGATTGTACCAACGATTGCACCAATTTGGCTAATACTTGCGAAGCTAATTAAGAATACTGTAACGATTCCAACTGTACGTGGAGCTAATGTTGTAGCTGTGTCTTTTAAATCAAGGATTGCTACAAACTCATTTAAAACAATCTTCGTACCCATAATACCACCAGCTGGGATAATATCTTGAGTTGGAATACCCATTAAGAATGCGAATGGAGAAAGTACGTAACCGAAGATTTGTTGTAAAGTAACAGCATGTCCCATTGCGCCTGAAGCTGCACTAATTACGTAGTTTACAACTTCCATCACACCGATAAAAGCGATCATTAATGCGGCAACGATACCAGCTACTTTTAAACCATCAAGCGCACCGTTAATCATTGCACCGATAAAGCTGTCCCCGAATAGAGTTCTATCAAATTTTTGAATCACTTCATCTTCTTTCTTCGTATCAACTGGTGTTAATAACGAACAAACGATTAAGCTTGAGAATAAATTTAGCGGAAGAGCTGCTAGTACGTATTTTGCATCTAACATCATTACGTATGATGCTGTAACAGAAGCAGAAACGGAGCTCATCGCAGAACAACAAATGATAAACATACGGTTTTTATTGAAATGCTGTAAATCGTTTTTAATAACGATTAACGCTTCACTTGAACCGAAGAATACAGAGTTTACTGCGTGGAATGACTCAACGCGTGGTAAACCAGTAATTTTTGAAATAGCACCGCCGACAACGCGAACGATGAATGGTAAAACACCTAAATAACTAAAGATTGAAAGTAGTGCTGAGAAAAATACGATAATTAATAATACGTTTAAGAAAAAGACAAAATCTCTGTGAATTCCATTAAAGAGAAAATCGACACCTGTCGTACCAAGTTTAATTAGTTTGTTGAAAACTTTACTAATGAAAATAATGATTTGTTGACCAATCTTTGTAGCAAACATAAACCAACCGATTAAAATTTGGAAACCAATCATAATTGCAATTGCACGGAAGTTGATTTTACTTTTGTTGTTTGACAAAGCAAAACATAAACCTAACACGGCAAGAATACCGATAATGCTCATTACATATTGCATGTAGTTGCCCCTTTCAGAAGTTCGTATAAAGTTTGTACATAAAACGCTCGTTATATTACTAAAAATAAAAGAACGAGGTTTTATGTCATACGTAAGATGTCTGACCTTTTAGAAAAATAAAAATAAAAAAAGACCCATATGGATTCACTTTCATCTATGAGAGAAAGCTAATCAATATGAGTCCTTTTTTGCGCATAGGCTAATATTCATTAGTTTTCCCCATAGTCCAGCAATTTAAGGTTGCCGGGTAGAAACTCTCGATCCATATTATCAAGTATATATGAGGTAACATCGTCCGTATTAAATTAGTAGTAGCGTAACATTAACAGAGAAGTATCGTCAATAGCTTTTTTTCTTCCAATAGAAAAAGACCATATAAGTATGATAAAATGTAACGCAGTGTTATGAAAAAGAGAGGTCGGAAAATGAGTACTAAAATGACGCCACCAGTTGAGAAAAACGAGTTTATAGATGTAGTATTTGAAGATTTAACACATGATGGTGCCGGTGTTGCGAAAGTAAAGGGCTATCCTATTTTCGTTAAAAACGGATTACCAGGTGAAGAAGCGCAAATTAAAATTATTAAAGTGAAGAAAAACTTCGCATTTGGTCGTTTAATGAAGCTTCATACAGAAAGTCCATATCGTAAAGATGCTGAATGTCCAGTATATAATCAGTGCGGCGGTTGTCAGCTTCAGCACTTAACTTATGAAGGACAATTACAAGCGAAAGAAAAACAAGTACGTGACGTTATGCAACGTATCGGAGGACTAGGTGATGTTCCTGTTCATCCTGTACTTGGCATGGAAAATCCGTGGGTATATCGCAATAAAGCACAAGTACCAATCGGAGAACGTGAAGGCGGACTTGTAGCTGGTTTCTATCGCCAAGGAACGCATGATATCATTAATATGGAATCATGCTTAATTCAGGCAGAAGAAAACGATACATTAATTCAAGAAGTAAAACGTATTTGTGAAAAGCACGGTATCACTGCGTACAACGAAGAGCGTAACAAAGGAACACTTCGTCACGTAATGGCTCGTTACGGACAAGTAACAGGGGAAATTATGCTTGTCTTCATTACACGTACAGCAGAATTGCCGAACAAAAACGCAATCATTGAAGAAATTGCAGCGAAATTCCCAGAAGTAAAATCCATTGTTCAAAACGTAAATACGAAGCGTACGAATGTAATCTTCGGAGATAAAACGACAGTACTGTACGGATCAGAATATATTTATGACTTTATCGGTGACATTAAATTTGCGATTTCAGCACGTTCATTCTATCAAGTAAACCCAGAACAAACGAAAGTGCTATACGATAAAACGTTAGAATACGCAAAATTAAACGGTAACGAAACAGTAATTGATGCCTATTGCGGAATCGGATCAATCTCGTTATTCCTAGCGCAAAAAGCGAAAAAAGTGTACGGCGTTGAAATCGTCCCAGAAGCAATTGAAGACGCAAACCGAAATGCAGCACTAAACAACATGACAAACGCTGAATTTGGCGTAGGAGAAGCAGAAGTAGTCATTCCAAAATGGTACAAAGAAGGCGTAATTGCTGACACAATGGTCGTAGACCCACCGCGTAAAGGCTGTGACGAAGCATTACTAAACACAATCATTGACATGAAGCCAAACCGCGTCGTATACGTATCATGTAACCCAGCAACATTAGCACGTGATTTAAAAGTACTAGAAGAAGGCGGATATAAAACACAGGAAGTACAACCTGTTGATATGTTCCCGCATACGACGCATGTGGAGTGTGTGGCTTGGCTTAAGTTAGTATAATAGGAAAGCAGTTGATATAGAAAAAATCTATACCATCTGCTTTTTGGTTTACAAAAATACCATTCATAAGCGATTTTAGTTAAAATAAATATTGCTGATTTTCACAAATTATAAATTGAGATTTTGAAATTGTATTCATAGTGAGAGGATTTGAATTTAAAATGATAGATAATTTTTGGCGTGAATTACCACGGCCATTTTTCGTACTTGCACCAATGGAAGATGTAACAGACGTTGTTTTCCGTCACGTAGTAAGTGAAGCTGGTCGTCCGGACGTATTCTTCACAGAGTTTACAAACTCGGATAGCTATTGTCATCCAGAAGGTATGAAAAGTGTACGTGGCCGTTTAATTTTTACAGAAGACGAGCAGCCGATGGTAGCACATATTTGGGGAGACAATCCCGAATACTTCCGTCAAATGAGTATCGGTATGGCAGAGCTAGGATTTAAAGGCATTGATATTAACATGGGTTGCCCAGTTCCGAACGTTGCATCAAGAGGAAAAGGTAGTGGCCTTATTCTACGTCCAGACGTTGCGGCAGAACTTATCCAAGCAGCAAAAGCGGGCGGACTACCTGTCAGCGTAAAAACACGACTTGGCTTTAAAGAGTTAAGCGAGTGGGAAGATTGGTTAACGCACATTTTCAAACAAGATATTGCAAACCTTTCTATTCACTTACGTACAAGAGAAGAAATGAGCCAAGTAGATGCGCATTGGGAACTAATTCCGGAAATTAAAAAATTACGTGACCGTATCGCACCAAATACGTTAATAACAATCAATGGAGACATCCTTGATCGTAAAATGGGACTGGAACTTGCTGAAAAATACGGCATTGATGGCGTAATGATCGGACGAGGCATCTTCAAAAATCCATTTGCTTTTGAAAAAGAGCCAAGAGAGCATAGCAGTAAAGAACATCTAGATCTTTTAAGACTACAACTTGATTTACAAGATCAATATGCAGAAGTACTGCCACGCTCAATCACAGGGCTTCACCGCTTCTTCAAAATTTATGTAAAAGGCTTCCCTGGAGCTGCTGAATTGAGAAATCAATTGATGAGCACGAAGTCGACGGATGAGGTGCGTGCTTTGTTGGATAAGTTTGAGGATAGTGTTGGTGAGGCTCAGGATAGTGAGATGGTTTAACTTTTAAGCAGTTAAATCATTTCATATGTAGTGCATGACATGAGTGAGTTGAAAATAAGTGCAGAGCTGGAAAAGAACAGTGTATTTGAGAAATCAAAGCACTGTTTTTTTCTTTTAGTTAATGTTAAGAGAGAAATTTTTTTATAGGCATATAAAAAACATGTAAGAGCTCTGTAGATACAATGATAGAGAAAAGTTCGGGTAAGACTATAAAACATATCTTTAAAATGTTAAAGTATTAATTTAGCGGACAATAACTAAAAGGTTAGATTAAACATGATAATTTAAAGCAGGTTATAGCATAAACTTTAACCGCTGAATAAATAATCAACATTTCAGGAGGAAACCCAATGGCAATGAGCAACAACGATATATTAAAAAGAGTACGATACGCTTTAGATATAAAAGATATAGATATGGTAGAAATCTTTAAACTTGGCGGGATGGAAGTAACGAAAGAAGACGTAGTTGATATGCTTACAAAAATAAAGAGAGCTCCTCAGCATGAAGCTGAAAATGATGAGGTAGCTGAAGATGAGTACGTAAAAACATGCGATATGATGATGTTAGAGGCATTTTTAAATGGATTTATTACTTTAAAAAGAGGAAAGCAAGATCCGAAACCAGGGCAGCCTGCACCTGTACAGAGCAAGGAGAGTGCCAATAACCTTCTTCTAAAGAAAATGAAAATCGCACTATCTTTAACGAGTGAGGATGTACTTGATATATTAGATAGCGTGGGCGTTACGGTAACAAAAGGAGAGTTAGGCGCTCTATTAAGAAAAAAAGGTCATAAAAATTACAAAGAGTGCGGCGATAGATACGCAAGGAATTTCATTAAGGGATTAGGTGTAAAGTATAGAGGATAATGAGTTCGTTAAAGCAGTAAATGATATAATAGGTAGAGTAGGACGTTCGTATCCTACTCTTTTTTATTTGTAAAAATACTATGCTAGGTGATGAAATGGTACATACATATTTAGGTGAGACAATTAATTTTCATATAACTTATAAGAAGAAAAAGTCCGTGCGTCTTTTTGTAGATTCGTATGGAAATGTAGAAATACAGGCTCCGAAAGGGACACCTGTTGAATACTTAGTCCAGTTGCTAGAAGAGAAGTGGGGTTGGATTCAGACAACACGTAAAGAAATGCAGGAGCGAGCGCATGGACCACAGGAAAAGGATTATGATCAAGGAGAAGGCTTTTTGTATTTAGGGAATACGTATCCGATACAGATTTCCCAAGATGCAAGCATTGAGCAAGACAACGCAGTATTTAAAGGGGATAAGTTACATATTTATGTGAAAGAGCTTAAGGATGAGAAAATACAACAAGCTTTAAAACGATTTTACTATAAGCAGTGTAAATCTTTAGTAGAGAAGAGTATTAAAGCGCATCAAAGTAATTTCAAAACAAAACCACGTTCTATTCGTATTACAGATAGTAGTCGTACTTGGGGTACTTGCGATTCGAATTTACAACTAACATTCAATTGGAAGCTAGCAATGGCACCACAGCGAGTAATTGACTATGTAGTTGTTCATGAAATGTGTCATATGGTTCATTTAAATCATGATCGATCGTTTTGGCGTCTTGTCGGGAAAATCATGCCCGATTATAAGGAAATGGAGAACTGGTTAGCTTTATCTAGTTGGAAGATGACGGTTTAATGTTGCGCTTTGTATAGGTTGCAATTATTGTCAATCTTTGTCGGTAAGTCGATATATTTCGAAAATCGCTGATATATTTGAAGTTGCGCCGATATATTTCGAAAATCGCTGATATATTCGGAGTTGCGCCGATATATTTCGAAAACCGCTGATATATTCGGAGTTGCGCCGATATATTTCGAAAACCGCTGATATATTTGGAGTTGCAATCGATATGTTCAATGAAGCGAAAGTAAAAGGAGAGGTCACAGCAGACATCTCCTCTTTTCGAGTATATAGATTATCGCCCAAACTTCACAACAAAATCTTCATCAACTTTCCCCATCTCATACCCACGATACCCCTCCGAAAGCAAAGCCTGCTGTCCACTAGCATCACTCATTAGAATACTTTGAACATCCGTCCAATCTCTTTTCTTGTCTTCACGCAATTCCTTCACAAAAACATACCGCAGACTACCACCATACTTTTCCTTCAGCGCAGCAATCTCCATCCCTTGCGCAAACTTATCCTTCAAACTCGGAATGTTAAAAGGAGCAACGGTGCAGCATACATAATCATATTTGCTGTCTTCTTTTTGTAATTCTTCCATAATGACTTTTGCTAATATTTTTTGCATACCATTTCCTCGGCAGTTCGGATGAACGTTTGAGATTTCTTGATAGATGACGCGGTGTAGTTCACTTTCTGGCAAACCAATATCAAGCCCTAAATGTTCATCGTCGATAGGAGGGACGAGTAGAGCGCGAAATGCGATGAGTTTGTTTTCGATAAAAGCACCGATCATCATGCCGTTTCCTTCTAGAATGTATTGAAATTCTTCTAGTGAGAGTGGTTGTAAACGACTTTTATCTTCTAGTGCTTCAACTACGATGTTTTGTAGTGATAAAATTTGTTCGATGTGCTCTAGTGATAGTAATGTAACGTGAAATGATTCGTTATTTTGTTTTAATGTTCCTTTGTATAGAACCGTCATATGATAGTCCTCCTTTAGCGTACAACGTCTTGAAAGACGGTTAGTTCTTGTAGTGTATCTTCGTTTATTTCAATACCGAGTCCGGGCTTTTCGTTTAAGCGAATGAATGGTACATCGTAATGTAAGTTTCCAATGTCTTTCGTGAATTTTAATGGTCCTGTTAGCTCTACGCTCGTAATGATTTTCTTTGAGAAAGCGACATGGAATCCTGCGGAAGAGGCAACAGATGATTCGACCATTGATCCCACTTGGCATTCAATGCCGGCCATTTCAGCTTGATGAGCGAGCTTTACAGCTGGATATATGCCACCGCATTTCATTAGTTTTATATTCACTTTATCAGCAGCTTCTAATTTAATAATTTGGCGCATTTCACGAGAACTTTTTAGTCCTTCATCAATCATAAGCGGGAGGTCTGTCTTAGAACGGATATGAGCCATGGCATCAATATCGTCCGCGATAACAGGTTGTTCAATCCAGTCAATGTTTAAATGTCCTAATGACCGCAGTGCTGTTAATGTGTTTGCGCTATTTTTCCAGCCTTGGTTTACATCAACGCGAATAGCGATGTCATTTCCTACACGTTCTCGTACAGCTTCAATACGTTTCACATCTTCTTTTACATTCGTACCAACTTTCATTTTGAAAGATTGGTAACCTTTTTGAATCATAGAAGCAGCTTCTTCAGCCATATCTTCAGGATCGGCAATACTTAAAACGTGAGTGACAGGGAATTCTTCATGATAGCGCCCGCCAATTAATTGATATACAGGTTGATTTAGTTTTTTGCCCATTATATCAAAACAAGCAATATCAATTGCAGCTTTCGCTGTTGGAACACCGTAAATTGTATTGTCCATTATGTCGTGTATTTTTTCGATATTCATTGGATTTTTCCCGATTAGAGCAGGGGTTAGCGTATGTTTTAAAGTATGGAAAGTACTTTCCCATGATTCACCTGTGACGTGATCATCAGCAACGCCTTCACCGTAACCGATAATACCTTCATCTGTTTCCATTTTGACGATAATAGAGGGCATATCAGAATAAGAGCCATAACTAATAACAAACGGATTGCGAAGCGGTAAACGAATTGCGTAAAGATGAATAGCTGTAATTTTCATTGAATAGAAACCCCTTCCTGTTTACAATAGTTTTGTACATTTGATATAGTTGACGTTAAATAGTCGTTAATTAATGATAAGGAGTTAGAGAAAATGATGATAAAAATTGCAGTTGTCGGTTCAAAGGAGTTTATGGAGAACCTTTTTCCTATTGCTCAAAAATTAGAAGGAATAGAAATTGATCCATATATTTACCTTCATCCGGCGGAATCTTCTGAATTATTAAAGTGTCTAAAGCCTTGTGATGTCATCTTTTTCTCAGGTGCTTTACCTTATTATATGGCAAAAGAAATAAGAGAACAATTACGAATTCCAAGTACATACTTACAGCAAGACGAGACAACTGTCGCATCTTCAATTCTTTCTATCATGTATCATCAAAGTATTCAACCACATAACATTTCCATCGATTTAGTAGACCGCTCGTTTATTACAAATGTGTTCCATGATATTGGTATAAAAGAAAGCCCGCAAGTGTTGGATTATGAAAATATGCTGTGGAGTAAAGATGAAATAAATAGAGTTATCGATTTTCATGTAGCTAAATATCAATCTGGAGAGGCTCATTTAGCTTTAACTAGTATTCACGCTGTTTACGATGAGCTTCAAAAAATAGGTGTTCCTTCAGAGCGTATGATTGATCCAACACAGTCCATTATACATGGGCTAAAAGATGCAAAAATAAAAGCTGAGTTAGCAAAAAGCTATTCAGCTACTGTTGGTGCTTGTATTATTTCTTCCTTAGAATTACGAGCGAGTTTGCTTGAAAAACTAGATTTCATTTCAAAAGAACTACGTGGTTCATTTAAACAAGTGGATGAAATGACATGCATTTTGTATACAACTCGTGGTGATATCGAATCAATTATTAAAACAAATGCGATAGATAACTTGTTTGCGAGCGTAGAAGGAACGATAGCTATTGGATTTGGTTATGGGAAAACCGTGAAAGAGGCGGAGCAAAATGCAAAAATTGCTCAAAGTTTTGCAAAGAATAATCCAATAGATCGTTGTTTTTATATACTAACAAGTGATAAAGATTTGTTTGGTCCGTTCCCGAAAGAACAGAGAGTACAAAGTTTGAAAAATGATAATCCGGAACTAATGAAAATAGCGAAGGAAACGAAGCTTAGTCCGGCCAACTTGTCAAAAATCATTCAATTTAGTCAATCGCATCCGTCATTGAAGTTTACAGCAGCTGACCTTTCTGAGTACTTACAAGTGACTCGAAGATCGACAGAAAGGTTGTTAAAGAAATTAGTTGATTACGGGTATGCTCATATTTGTGGCGAGGAAATGCCCTATCAACAAGGGCGACCTCGCGCACTATATGAACTGAATTTACCGCTATTTTTAAGCTTCTAGTTGAGCTTTTTGTTTCTTTAGTAATTCTGCTTTTTCAATGTCTGATAGTTTTACAATTGTGAAGCCTGTTATGCCATAAATGATTGAGATAATAGGTACGATGAAATTCAAAATAGCATAAGGGGCATATTCAAATGCACCTACGCCAAGTGTAGCGAGAATAAATACACCGCACGTATTCCAAGGAACGAAGACAGAAGTTAATGTTCCGCCATCTTCTAATGCTCTGGATAAGTTTTTTGAATATAGTCCTTTTTCTGTGTATGCATTTGCGTACATTCTTGAAGGGACAACAATTGAAATATATTGTTCAGAGCAAGTAAGGTTTGTTGCAAAACAAGATGCGATAGTAGAAGCGATAAGCCCTTTTGCTGATTTCGCTAACTTTAAAATTTGATTTACAATTGAGCGAAGAATACCTGTATGTTCTAATACTCCTCCGAAAGTCATAGCGACAATTGTAATAGAGACTGTATTCATCATCGAATCTAAGCCACCGCGGTTAAATAGTTCGTCTACTAGCTTGTTTCCAGTGTCTATAACAAATCCAGCTTGGAGTGCACCGACAGATGCTGAGACAGAACCACCTTGAATAAAGACTTGTGATAAAAATCCTAAAATAATACCGACGAGAATCGCTGGTATAGCAGGAACTTTTTTTGCGACCAATACCATAACGACTACGGGTATAATGAGTAGGAAAGGTGAGATAACAAAGTTTTGTTGCAATACTTGTAACGTTTGATCGATGCTCTTCGCATCAATATTGTTAGCGCCGAAGCTTCTTCCTAAGAGCGCGTAAACGATAAGAGTAATAATTAAACCTGGAACTGTAGTAAATAACATATGACGAATGTGTGCGAATAAATCTGTATTTGTTAATCCTGCGGCTAGGTTAGTTGTATCTGAAAGCGGTGACATTTTATCGCCAAAATAAGAGCCTGAAATAATGGCACCAGCAACCATTGGAGCTGGGATTCCCATACTTAGGCCAATTCCCATTCCAGCAACACCAATTGTCCCCATTGTAGACCAAGAGCTACCAATTGCTAATGCAACGATAGAACAAATGACGGTAATGGAAACTAAAAATAGTGATGGAGTTAAAAGTTTTAAACCGTAATAAATCATCGTTGCGACGATTCCACCGCCAATCCAAGCACCAATTGTTAAGCCAACAAGAATAATAATGACGATAGCAGGTAATGCAAGACGAATCCCTTTATACATTGCTTCTTCAAGATCATTCCATTTGTAACCATAACGCCAAGCGACAATAGAAGCAACGGTTGTACCGATAATAAGTGGAACGTGAGGGGTTTGTTTTAATACAACAATTGTAACCATCATAACTGCAACGGTAATGATAATAGGGATAATCGCTATTCCAAAAGGTATTTCTTTTTTCATAAAGTTCCTCCTTGTTACGTATGTTTGTTTGTATTTTTAGAATTGTCGTAAAATAGACGTTTATTAGGTTATGATAACTAAAAGTTTATGTAAGCGTCAACATAAAAAACAGAAAATAAGGAATGTTCTAGTTGTTTGTTTAGTTTGTAATATAAGTGCAGAGTAAGGTTTTTAAGTATTTAAAAATAAACAATTGACTTTTTTCTTAAAATTCAATATGTTCATAAAAACATCTGTTTTTCATAAGTATAATTAACCCGAATCGTTTGTAATGTGGGAAGGAGACTGGAACGTTGAAAACATTAGAACTACAAGAGCGCTTAACGGAGATTTTTCAGCATTTACACGAAAACCCTGAAGTAAGTTGGAAAGAATATGAAACGACAACGTATATTACTGACTTTTTAAAAGAAGAAGGAATTTCATATAGAACATTTGATGATTGTCCAGGTGTAATTGCTGAGATTGGAGGCGGGAATCCAGTTATTGCGATTCGTGCTGATATGGATGCACTTTGGCAAGAAGTAAATGGAGAATTTAAAGCGAACCATTCATGTGGCCATGATGCTCATATGACCATTGTAATGGGACTTATTTTACAATTGAAAAATATGAGATGGAAAAGTGGTACGGTTAGATTTATTTTTCAGCCGGCAGAAGAGAAGGGTAATGGTGCTTTGAAGATGGTGGAGAAAGGTGCTGTAGATGATGCCGATTTCTTATTTGGCGTCCATCTAAGACCAATTGAAGAACTATCTTTGAAACAAGCAGCCTCATCTATTCGCCATGGAGCAGCAGGATTTTTAGAGGGTATGATTCATGGGGAGGATGCACACGGGGCAAGACCACACCAAGGTGTGAATGCGATTGATGTCATTTCCATGATTAATGTCGGTTTGAAAAATATTTGGCTGCCACCGCAAAGTTCTTATTCAGTAAAAATGACGAGATGCCAAGCTGGTGGTGATAATTTAAATATTATTCCGGGAAATGGTCATTTCAGTTTAGATGTAAGAGCAGAGAGTAATATACTATTAGAAGAATTAAAGAAAAAGATTGAGCATGTAATAGAATCAGCTGCATCGATGGGGTCGAAAACTTCATACGAATGGATGGATCTTGCACCAGGAGCAGAGGTTTCTGAAGAAGCAGAGCGCTTTATGCGTAAAGGTATTCTCGAAGTGTATGGGGAAGAGAGATGCACAGGGCCTCTCTATACGACAGGAAGCGATGATTTCCATTACTATACAGTGAAAAGACCACATTTAAAAGCTGTCATGCTTGGACTAGGAGCAGACCTACAACCTGGATTACACCATCCGTATATGAGGTTTGATCATAGTTGTATTATGGATGGGGTAGAAATATTGAAACAAACTGTATTGAAAGTGTTAGAAGACAGGGGCTAAAGAGCTCCTGTTTTTTTGTCGTGAATTGTCGGTAAATCGATATATTGAGAAAATCGTTGATATATTTGAAGTTATGATAGATATATTGAGAAAATCGTTGATATATTTGAAGTTACGATAGATATATTAAGAAAATCGTTAATATAATTTCACGTACCTATTAATTTGATGAAAAATGAGCCTCCAGTACATGGTGTATAATAATAAGTACCATTTTTTAATAGGAGAAAACGAATGAACGAACAATATTACGATGCAGTTTTACATATAAAAACAGTCGGTGAGCAAAAAGGGTTTAACAAGTCTATGCATTATCACCGCTACGAACCGACGCCGTATAGCGGGTTAGATGAGTTATTGAATCAATATGAAATACGAAGTAGCGACCGAATTGTAGACTTTGGGTGCGGAAAAGGGCGATTAAACTTTTATATGCATCATAAATGTGGGGCTTCAGCAGTTGGAATTGAAATGAATGAAGAATTTTATAAAGAAGCGATGGATAATCGAGATCGTTATGCCCGAAAGGCACGAAACAGTAAGGGGAAAATTCAATTCCAATGTTGTTTAGCGCAGGAATATAAGATTGATCCACATGATAATAGGTTTTATTTCTTTAATCCGTTTTCTGTGCAAGTGTTTATGAATGTAGTAAATAACATTTTGCTTTCAGTAGAAAACACGGGGAGAGAAGTGGATATTATTTTATATTATCCTTCTGAGGACTATATTTTCTTCTTAGAAAATCAGACTGCGTTTGAGCTGAAGAAAGAAGTTAGATTGCCAGGTGCTTATGAGAAGAATGGGAATGAGAGGTTTTTAGTTTATACATTAGGGTAATAAAAAAACAGGTGCCAAGGCACCTGTTTTTTATTAGTTACGGATTAAGTAATCAAATGCACCTAAAGCTGCGTTTGCACCTGAACCCATAGAGATGATGATTTGTTTGTACGGATTATTTGTACAGTCACCTGCAGCAAACACTCCTGGTACGTTTGTAGCGCCGTGCTTGTCTGTTACGATTTCACCGCGAACGCGTTCAACTGTTTCGCCTAACCAGTCTGTGTTTGGCACAAGACCGATTTGTACGAATACACCTTGTAATTCAACGTGATGAACTTCTTCAGTTTCACGATCGATGTAAGAAATACCGTTTACTTTATCAGTACCAGTGATTTCTTTCGTTTGAACGTTTTTCAGAACAGTTACGTTTGGTAAGCTGTTAAGACGCTCTTGTAATACAGCATCAGCTTTTAATTCTGGCATGAATTCAAGAACAGTTACGTGCTTAACGATACCTGCTAAGTCGATAGCTGCTTCAATACCAGAGTTACCTCCGCCGATAACTGCTACGTCTTTTCCAGTGAATAATGGACCGTCACAGTGTGGGCAATATGCTACACCTTTATTTTTGAACTCAGCTTCACCTGGTACGCCAACATTACGCCAGCGAGCACCTGTAGAAACGATTACGCTCTTACTTTTCAGAATAGCGCCGTTTTCAAGTTCCACTTCAATAAGTTCTTTTTTCTCTAAACGTTTCGCACGTTGTAGATTCATTACATCGATGTCGTATTCTTTTACGTGTTCTTCAAGGCTTGCTACTAGCTTAGGACCTTCAGTCTTTTTTACGCTGATGAAGTTCTCAATGCCCATAGTATCCATTACTTGACCACCGAAGCGCTCAGCAACGATACCAGTGCGGATGCCTTTACGTGCTGCGTAAATTGCTGCACTTGCACCAGCAGGGCCGCCACCAACAACAAGAACATCGTATGGATCTTTATCAGAAAGCTCTGATGCATCTGGACCGTTACCCATTTTAGCTAAAATTTCTTCAAGTGTCATACGACCGCTTCCGAAAGATTCGCCGTTTAGGTAAACAGTTGGTACTGCCATGATGTCTTTGCTTTCTACTTCCTCTTTGAATGCAGCGCCATCAATCATAGTATGTGTAATACCAGGGTTAAGAACGCTCATTACGTTAAGAGCTTGTACAACATCAGGACAGTTATGACAACTTAGGCTGATATAAGATTCAAAATGATATTCGCCTTGAATGTTTTTAATTTGATCGATTAATTTTTGTTCAACTTTTGGAGCGCGTCCACTTACTTGTAGTAAAGCTAACACTAATGATGTAAATTCGTGTCCTAATGGAATACCAGCGAATACGACACCAGTGTCTTCACCAGGGCGGTTTACGCTAAAGCTTGGTGTTCTCTCTAATTCAACTTTTTCTACTGTAATCTTAGATGACATAGTAGCTAATTCGTCTACTAGAGCTAACATATCTTTAGATACGTTATCGTCTCCTGCGCTTACCTTAAGTAAAATATCGTTCTCCATTAATTGAAGGTATTGGGATAGTTGTGTTTTTATATCTGCATCTAGTATCATTTTGATCGAACTCCTTAGATTTTGCCTACAAGGTCAAGGCTTGGTTTAAGTGTTGCAGAACCCTCTTGCCATTTAGCTGGGCAAACTTCACCTGGGTTGTTACGTACGTATTGAGCAGCTTTAATTTTGTTAACAAGAATGCTTGCGTCACGGCCGATACCGTCAGCATTGATTTCCATAGATTGGATAACGCCGTCTGGATCGATGATGAATGTACCACGAGCAGCAAGACCTTCTTCTTCCATTAAAACGTTGAAGTTTGTAGTGATTGTGCGAGTTGGGTCACCAATCATGATGTACTCGATTTTGCCGATAGTTTCTGAGCTATCATGCCATGCTTTGTGAGTGAAGTGAGTGTCTGTAGATACAGAGTATACTTCAACGCCTAAGTCTTTTAGAGTTGCGTATTGGTTTTGTAAGTCTTCAAGTTCAGTTGGGCAAACGAATGTGAAGTCAGCTGGGTAGAAACAAACTACACTCCATTTTCCTTTTAAACTTTCGTCAGTAACTTGGATAAATTCTCCATTATGGTAAGCATTAGCTTTAAACGGTTTTACTTCTGTGCCGATTAATAACATATTAAAATTCCTCCTAAATGTTGGTTTTGAGCATCAAAAAATAGTGTGCTCATAAAATATATTTTTTAATTAACTATAATAATTCTAATTCGATATTAATTATCATATAGAAGTGGTTATTTTGTCAAGAGAATAAACCAACTTTATACCGATTTAATTAATATTTATTCTCAATTAAGGCTAACAGGGAATGGAAAGGTAACTTTAAGTTTATAAATTTTCAATGATTGTTTGAAAGAGTAGTGTGTATGTTAGAGATATGGTGTAAGTGTAAATTCTTAGGAAGGAAATATTTCTTAGAAGTTATGTATTTGAAAAGGAACTGCTTATTTCTATTTTACAAAGAATTGTGCGATAAATAAAATAAAATGAATCGAAATCTTTTTGAACAATTTTTGTCATCTCAAATATATAATTAGGAAGTATATTACGCTGATAGTTAGAAATATTGACTCAAAGTGCTAACGAGATATAATAAAACCTAGATATACCTTTCAAAAAGAAGAATACATATTTATAGGATGAAAAAATTCAACCTATTATTTTTTATAGCTTTTAGAAAACGCTTACAATTGGTGTGGAGGGGAAACCATGTCTAAGTTCACAAAGTATTTTTTAATGGAAGCTAAAGATGTGATTGCATATGTGAAAGAGAAATTATCTAAGTTTGAACATGCAAAGGGGCTAAAGTGTAAAGAAATAGGTGATGGCAATTTAAATTATGTGTTCCGCGTTTGGGATGAAAAAGAGAACATCTCTGTCATCGTAAAGCAAGCTGGGGATACAGCTCGCATTTCAGATGAGTTTAAGTTGTCGACGAATCGTATTCGCATAGAATCAGATGTTTTGCAGTTAGAGGATGAGTTAGCACCTGGACTTGTTCCTAAGGTGTATTTATTTGATAGTGTGATGAACTGTTGCGTAATGGAAGATTTATCGAATCACACAATATTACGTACAGCACTTATAAATCATCAAATATTTCCGCAGCTTGCTGACGACTTAACTACTTTTATGGTAAATACACTTTTATTAACATCTGATGTTGTAATGAATCATAAAGAGAAGAAGGAACTTGTGAAGAATTATATAAATCCTGGATTATGTGAGATTACAGAGGACCTCGTATATTCAGAACCATTTACAAATCATAATAAGCGTAATGAGTTATTTCCTTTAAATGAGGGATGGATTAGGGAGCATATTTATAGTGATAAAGAGCTTCGTATGGAAGTAGCGAAACGTAAATTTTCTTTTATGACGAATGCACAGGCATTGCTTCATGGTGATTTACATACTGGTTCTGTTTTTGTAAGAGATGATTCTACAAAGGTTATTGATCCTGAGTTTGCTTTTTATGGACCTATGGGATATGACGTTGGGAATGTAATGGCGAATTTAATGTTTGCTTGGGTGAATGCAGATGCAACGATGCCACCTGGAGCTGAGAAAGATACGTATATGGATTGGTTACAAACTACGATGGTAGAGGTAATTGATTTATTTAAGAAGAAGTTTTTAGATGCTTGGGATATTCATGTGACCGAGATTATGGCGAAGGAAGAAGGCTTTAACGAAGTATATTTACAATCTGTATTAGAGGATACAGCTGCAGTGACAGGTCTTGAATTAATCCGCCGTATTGTTGGATTAGCGAAAGTAAAAGATATTACTTGTATTGAGAATGAGGAAGCACGTGCTAGAGCGGAGCGAATTTGTCTTAAAGTAGCGAAGAGTTTTATTTTACGAGCGAATCAATATAGAACAGGTACAAGTTTTGTAGAAACGTTAAAAGAACAGTCAATGCACTACGCGGAGTAAGGGGAGAATATGATGGAAGAGCAATTAATACCAATTCAGTGGAAAGATGATGCTTTAGTTTTGTTAGATCAAACGTTATTACCGAATGAAATTGTCTATGAATCATTTAAAACAGCTGAAAGTGTGTGGGATGCCATTCAAGTAATGAAAGTACGAGGTGCACCAGCGATTGGTGTTTCAGCAGCTTATGGAGTGTATTTAGGGGTAAAGGAATTTGCTGAAAGTACGGAAGAAGGATTTATGGATGAAGTAAGAAAGGTATGTACATACTTGGCGACATCAAGACCGACTGCAGTAAATTTATTTTGGGCACTTGAAAGAATGGAAAGTGTAGCGGCAGATAATATTCATTTATCAATCTTACAGTTGAAAGATAGATTACTAGAAGAGGCAAAAGAAATTCATAGAGAAGATGAAGAAATTAACCGTCAAATTGGAGAACATGCATTAACATTATTCCGTGATGGAATGGGAGTATTAACACATTGTAATGCTGGTGCGTTAGCGACGACTAAGTATGGTACTGCGACGGCTCCAATGTACTTAGCAAAAGAAAAAGGATGGGACTTAAAAATCTTTTCGGATGAAACACGTCCAAGATTACAAGGGTCAACGTTAACGGCATTAGAACTACAGCGAGCGGGAATTGATGTTACTGTCATTACGGATAATATGGCGGCTATGGTCATGTCACAAGGGAAGATTGACGCTGTAATTGTTGGATGCGACCGTGTGGCAGCGAACGGTGATATAGCAAATAAAATTGGAACATTAGGCGTATCTATTTTAGCGAAATACTACAACATTCCGTTTTATGTAGCAGCGCCAACGCCGACAATTGACTTAAAAACACCGACAGGAAAAGAAATTCCCATCGAGGAAAGAGATGCTTCTGAAGTGATTAATCGCTTCGGACAATATTCTGCTCCGAAAGAAAGTAAAGTATATAATCCAGCATTTGATGTTACTCCACATGAAAATGTAACAGCGATTATTACAGAAAAAGGGATTGTAAAGGCACCGTTTACGGAGAATTTAAAAAAGATATTTCAATAAGTAGATAAATATAAAAGTCAGTCATCATAAGCTTCATACTTAGGGGGATGTATATGTTATTACAAAAAGAAAGAGAAGAAATTGTAGCGTATGGAAAGAAAATGATTTCTAGTGGTTTAACAAAGGGAACGGGCGGTAATATTAGTATCTTTAATCGTGAACAAGGTCTTGTTGCGATTAGCCCAAGTGGTTTAGAGTATTATGAAACAAAGCCTGAAGATGTGGTTATATTAAACTTAGATGGTGAAGTAGTAGAAGGAGAGAGAAAACCATCAAGTGAATTAGATATGCACCTTATTTACTATAGGAAGCGTGAAGATATAAATGCGCTTGTGCATACACATTCTCCTTACGCGAAGACGATTGCGTCATTAGGATGGGAGCTTCCGGCTGTGTCATATTTAATTGCTTTCGCAGGACCGAATGTGCGCTGTGCACCGTATGAAACATTTGGTACGAAGCAATTAGCAGAGGCTGCTTTTGAAGGCATGATTGATCGCCGTGCTGTTTTACTTGCGAACCACGGTTTAATTGCAGGTGCAAATAATATAAAAATGGCATTTACTGTTGCAGAAGAGATTGAGTTTTGTGCTCAAATTTATTATCAAACGAAAAGCATTGGGGAACCAAAGCTATTGCCAGAAGATGAGATGGAGAATTTGGCGAAGAAGTTTGAAGGATATGGGCAGCAGTAGAATGAAACAAAGACACCCTCAAGAAAAGATCTTGAGGGTGTCTTTTAAGCTTTTTTAAGCAACAAATACATAAAGTAAGGAGCCCCAATTAAAGCAACGACAATACCTGCTGGAATGCCATTAGGATCAACGATATTTCTTCCAATTGTATCTGCTAATAATAATAGCCATCCGCCGATTAAAAGGGCGATAGGCATGAAGATTTGATGTCTTGGACCTACTAAAGATTTCGCGATATGAGGAGCCATTAATCCGATAAAGCTAATTCCTCCTGTTACGGAAACAGCTGCAGCTGCAAGCGCAACGGCTGCGACTAATAAGTATCTGCGTTCTTTTTCAATTTCAATTCCAACGCCGATTGCGACTGGCTCGTTTAATGCTAAAATGTTTAATCGATTTGCTTTATAGAAAACGAACGGAATTAATACGATTAACCATGGGAGCATTGCTAAAACGAATATCCAGTCATCTCCCCAAATATTTCCGGCAATCCATTTTGAAATAAAGTCTACTTTCATACGATCCGCGGATGAAATAAGGACAATCATCGTTCCAGATAGTGCAAATGCAAAACCGATACCGGTTAATGTTAATCGGATTGGCTGAAGTCCAGTTGATTTACTATAAGAAAATACGTAAATTAGAACAGCTGTCAGAAATGCGCCGATAAATCCAACAACAGGTAGTAAGTAAAGAAATGAACCTACATCTATTGGAAAGTATAAAAAGAAAATAGCAACAGCAACACCGGCCCCAGAGTTAATACCAAGAATACCAGGTTCAGCTAAATCATTTCGAGTAATTCCTTGAAGAATAGCTCCTGATAAAGCGAGAGCCATACCAGCTAATAATGTAATGACAATTCTAGGTAGCCTTAAAGAGTATAAAACAAACTCCTCTTTAAAAGTCCCTTGCCCCATTAATGTTGGGAGTAGTCGATCATAAGATAAAGATGCTGAACCAAGTCCCATTCCAACTACAATGGTTGTGATAATTACTATAAGTAAAGTGAGTATAATGAGACGCTGTTTTCTTAAAATAGATTGCATCATGAGAATGTTTTTCCTCCTTTACGTACAATGAATAGGAAGAATGGTAACCCTACAATCGCGACAATTGCGGCAACTGGTGTTTCGTATGGAGCGTTAATAGTACGTCCGATTGTATCTGCAAGTAGCATAAAGGAAGCTCCAGCAATTGCTGACATTGGTATAACAAATCGGTAGTCTGGCCCGACAATTGGACGTACCATATGAGGTACCATTAAGCCGATAAATGCCATATTTCCGACAAGAGCTACAGACGCACCAGCAAGTAAGATAATAATGATAAATAGAATGGTTTTAATAACAATAATTTTTTGACCTAGTCCAATAGCAACTTCTTCACTGAAACTAAGAACTGTCAATTTTTTTGCTAGTAAGATAGCGATAAAGATACTAATTGAAATGACTGGAATAATAATTTTTAATTGGCCCCAAGTTGTTCCAATTACGCCCCCAGCAGTCCAAAGTGATACCTCTTGTGAAATTTTGAAGTAAATGCCGACTCCTTCTGAAATTGCGAGTAGAAATGCTGAAACGGCAGCACCGGCTAATACAATTCGAAGAGGGGACAGCCCGCCTTTTTTCACCATACCAATTCCAAATACCATAATCGCACCGATTGCAGCACCGATAAAGCAAGCTAATGTTAAGTAAAGATAGCTGATGGAAGGGTTGAAAGCAAGTGTCAGTGCAAGTGCAGCATTTGCTCCACCAGATAGCCCTAGTAATCCAGGATCTGCAAGCGGATTTCGTGTTAATCCTTGCATAATTGCTCCAGAAACAGCAAGTCCAGCTCCTACAAAAATTGCAGCTACTTCACGTGGTAAACGAATTTCTCGAATAATAGATATTTTGTCCCCTTTAGCAGAGGAAGTGAGCGCTAACCATACATCTTTTATTGAAGTATCGGCAGCCCCTAATACCATTGCCACCATAAAAATAAGAAAAAATGCAATTATGCTCAAAATTAGTTTGTATGTAAAAGCTATAGAACGTGGATTGTCGTGATCTTTTGTCATTCGTTTCACATCTTTTCTGTTCATAGAATAAAGGAAGAGGAATTCTTAATTTAAGAATTCCTCATGTTTGTATTATTTACCAAGAAAGCTCTTCTTGAAGAAGTCTAGTTGGAAATCTAGTGTAAGTGGATCGTTGAAATAGAATTCCATCATGTTTGCTTCGTATACGCGATTATTTTTTACTGCTGGGATGTTTTTATATGATTCTGTCTCTTGGAATGAGTTATCAGTATCTTTATTTTTACTTACGATTAAGTAATCACCAGCAAACTCAGGTAATACCTCAGTAGATAATGCGTAGTAACCTTCTTTTAATGCTTTTTCTTTTACTTTTTCAGGCATTTTTAATTTCATTTCTTGGTACAGAATTTCTGTTCCGCGGCCCCAGTTTTCGCCGTATACATAAAGCTGTTTGTTGAAGTTTTCTACAACAGAAACTGTTGCATCTTCACCGATTTTTGCTTTAATTTCTTTACCAGCTTCTTGTGCACGTTTCTTGAAGTCATCAACCCAAGTTTTTGCTTCTTTTTCTTTGTTTAATAACTTACCGATTTCTAAATGCTGTGTTAAGTAATCAACTTTTCCGTAAGTGTATGTTACAGTAGGCGCGATTTTCTTTAACTTATCGACATTTTTAATATTTGATAAACCGATGATTAAATCTGGATTTAGTTCAGCGATTTTTTCAACATTTTCATCTGATACTTCAGCAACATCTTTAAGTTTGCTATCAAAACGTGGGTTTTGTTTAGACCATGAATCTACCCCAACAAGATTTACACCTAATGACATTACGTTACCAGCGAATGATGATAATACAACAACGCGTTTTGGATTTGCAGGAACTTCTACTTTACCATTTTCAGATTGGTATGTAATTGTTTCTGATTTGCTACCTTTTGCATCGTCCTTTTTGTCTGTAGAGCTATTGCTACAAGCGCTCATAACAAGAACGAAAAGGACTGTTAGTGAAATAAATAACTTTTTCATCGTCTTTCTCCTTTAACATAGATGATATGTGTATACAATAATTTATTTAACTGTAATATTTTTGAAATAGTAGTGGTAATGCAAAATAATTTATTAAAAATCTTGAATATGAGATTTTATAATATAGTAATAACCATATTAATGAAAGAAGATGTAATCTCAAATTTGCTAATTATTAACAAAATGATAATGATTATCACTATTGATTCTTTAAATAATATAATTTTATATAGGTGTATTGTCAATAGTAATTTTGATTGTAAATTTTGCGGAAACAGGTTATATTTTATTGAGAATGATAATCAGTGATTAGTAGCTGAGGAGTGAGCACGAATGAATCGAGAAGAATTGTTTGATGTAACCGTGATAGGCGGAGGACCTGCAGGGCTTTATTCAGCTTTTTATAGTGGACTCAGAGAAATGAAAACGAAAATAATAGAATTTCAACCACATTTAGGTGGAAAAATACATGTGTATCCGGAAAAAATGATTTGGGATGTAGGAGGACTATTACCAGTTACAGGTGATAAGTTAATTGAACAACTTGTACAGCAAGGGTTAACATTTAAGCCAGAAGTTGTATTAGATACAAAAGTGGAATCAATTATTCGTAATCAAGATGGTACTTTTACATTAAAAACAAGTACTGGGGAAGAACACTTTTCAAAAACAGTTATCGTCGCAACAGGAAGTGGTATATTGAAACCGCAAAAGTTATCTATTGAGGGTGCTGAGCGATTTGAAGTATCAAATTTAAATTATACAGTTAAATCTTTAAAGCGTTTTAAAGGTAAAACAGTTATTATTTCCGGTGGAGGCAATTCTGCTGTTGATTGGGCAAATGAATTAGAACCAATTGCGAAAAAAGTGTATGTAACCTATAGAAAAGAAGAATTATCTGGTCATGAAGCACAAGTAAAACAACTTATGAACAGCTCAGCGGAGTGTTTCTTTAATACATCGATTACAAAATTAATTGCTGGTGATAATCATGAAGCGATCGAATATGTAGAATTAACAAATCATGAAACAGGTGAGGTTTCTCATTTACCTATTGATGAAGTTATTATTAATCATGGATATGAACGCGACATTACATTATTAGAAAATAGTGAGTTAGACGTTGCAATTATAGATAATTATTATATTGCAGGTAATGCAAATAGTGAGTCTTCAGTAGATGGATTATATGCTGCTGGAGATATTTTAAAGCACGAAGGGAAACTACACTTAATTGCAGGTGCATTCCAAGATGCTGGAAATGCTGTGAATAAAGCAAAACAATTTATCCAACCAGATGCAAGTGAGTATGGAATGGTTTCTTCTCATAATGAAGTATTTAAGAAGAGAAATCGCGAACTGATTAAGCAGATGATGAAATAATAAGGAACAAGTATACCCCCACGTATTTCTCTATTCCAATGGATGAGAGATGTACGTGGGGGGTTTCCTGTTTACTATATTTTCTATCATTATAATGACACCGGTTTCATCAGTTCATATGATATGAACATTTTATTGGTAAAGCATCCTAGAAAATAATTTAGCTATGTTTTGCTTACGCAGAACATGGCTAAATTACGCTGTCCCTTTAGCGCGTTCATTAGGAAATGGCATATTTAGTATAGAAGCAATATACTGTTTTCCATGCATTCGAGCTAATGATTCTAATATTTGGCGAACACGTTTTGTAAGATGACCTTGTTTTTTGATGGCTTCACAATATGCGTCATAGAAGGCATATTTAGCCCAAAGGAAATCATCTTGTTGGAATAAGAAATGATTTTTGTACCATTCACCAATTGTATGATAACAATTGTTTTCATGTATTGCTGTGCTTTGAGAAAGAAAACGATCAGATAAAGATACATTTAAATGAGAAATTGTGTTTTCTGTTTCAACTTGTAGTGTTTTTTCTAACATTGTAATGATGTGACGAGTAGCCATATGTTAACTCTCCTTTGTGTAAATGGGTAATACCATTCTATATTTAAAAAATTCTTACTATATAATACTATACAATATATGGAATGCATCTACCTGCTTTTTGAACTGCATTTACAAAATCTTTTTTATTTGTTTACAAAAATAAAGTAAAGTAAGATACAGTATAGATGAAAAAATAATAAAGGAATGAACGCATTGTATATAACAGTAGAAGAGACTGCGGAGTATTTGAATTTACCAAAATCGTATATTGAAGAGTTAATTCAGCAAAAGAAAATTCGTGCGCTATTCGATGGAGAGCAATATTTAGTAAATAAAGAACAATTTAATACACATTTAGAACAAATGGAGAAATATAAGCAATTAGTGGAAGAAATATTGAACGAACCAATTCCAGAAGATATGGATGTTAAAGACGAAGATTAAACTATGGAAAATCCCTTATGAAGATATGCAGAAATGTATATTCATAAGGGATTTTTTGTTTGAAGATATCAAAAACATAAGGAGTTCTTAGCCTTTCTTCAAATTTTGATAGGTAGTAGTCTACCATGTTAAAAGCATATTTTTTTCTAGCTAGGACAAACATAGAGAACGTAACCTGTACAGATACATATACTATCAGTGCAAAAGCTTATAAATTAATGGAAGGGGTTTTCTCGTGAGTTTATTTCATTGTGATTTTCTGAAAGACTTAATTGGATCTTTTGTGAGAGTAAACAGGGGTGGTCCAGAATCTCAAAAAGGGACAATAGTCGCTGTATGTTCGGATTACTTTGTATTAAAGAATGAAAAAGGAGAGCTCTATTACTATCAGATTCGTCATCTGAAAAGTATTACAAAAAATGCGAAAGATTGTAAAGCAGATGATTGCAGATGGTTGGAATGTGAATGTGAAGATGACTTTGAAAAGTTACTTCAAAGCTTCAAATATTGCTGGGTGAAAATTAATCGTGGTGGCCCAGAGAAAGTTGAAGGTATTTTACAAGATGTTTCTTGTGAATTTGTGACACTAATTGTAAAAGAAGAAGTTATATTAGTTGCAGTATCTCATATTAAGAGTGTAACAGTACCTTGTAGAGAGAGCGAAGAAAGCGAAAGTGAAAGCGAAAGTGAAAGTAATAATTCAGGTCGAGCTCGCGCACAAAGACAGTCAAGAAGAGGAAGATAATAAGAAAGGAGGATATAAATTTGGAAAGTATATTATGCTGTGAACAAATTAAAGGCTTAGTCGGTGAGACTGTAAAAGTAAATCTTCGTGGACCAGAGAGTCGAGTGGGGGTACTTGTATCGTTAGGAAGAGATTACCTTACATTACAACTTCCTCTTGGTGAATTAGTATATTACCAATTGAAACATGTGAAAAGTCTAGTTAAGAAAGTGAAAGAAAGTAAATGTGGCGATGGCTATGTTTCATGTTTCTGCTCTGATGATGATACTTTTGTCGATGTATTACGTGACTTGAAGTATAAGTGGGTAAAGATTAATCGTGGCGGCCCAGAGTGTGTAGAAGGCTTATTAAGTGAAGTGCATGAAGAATGTATTACGCTAGTAAACGGTGATGAAGTTATTTATATCATTAATTATCATATTAAGAGTGTGAGTCAAGTAGTGAAATGTAAAAAGAATGAAGATGAATAATGTTTAATAAATAAGAGGGGCATTATGAGGGAAAGAGAAGAACAATTTCTTATTTCGATAGTATGAAAAGGAATTACTTACTATTAAGACAGAACATTGCCCTGATTATTTTTTTGAAATGGAAGATAGTAAAGCTGAAATTCATAGGAAGGAGGATATAGATGAATGAGTTAAACAAAAGTATTGGGGAAAATATATATGTTAAATTAATCGGTGAAAAAAGGTTTAAAGGTATATTAATAGACGTAGGAAATGACATTATTGTTCTTTACAATGGACAAGACTATGTATATATATCTTTATATCATGTACAATACTATAAATTTTTAAGAGCACATGACGAAGACATACTAAAACCAGATGTTGATTCTGTAATTAAGAGGGAATCCCCTTCAATTTCTTTGAGAAAAGTATTAAGTACTTCTAAAGGGATTTTTACAGAAGTTTATGTAGCAGGAAATGCTCCAATACATGGTTATGTTACAAGTGTGATGAACGACTATATTGTTTTTTATAGTCCGGTTTATAAAACGGTATATATATCTTTAAAGCATTTAAAATGGTTAATTCCGTATAAAGAAAACCAAGTACCGTATGCCCTCAATAAAAATGAACTCCCCGTAAATCCGTTAAATATTACATTAGCTAGAACATTTGAAGAACAGCTTATTAAAATGACTGGGAAAATTATGGTGTTTGATTTAGGTGAGGAGTCCAATAAAATTGGAAAAATGGCGAAAATTGATGAAGGTCATATTGAAATATCAAAAGCACGTGATGCAAAAATGTATGTGAATATTCAACATGTAAAATCCGTCCATTGTCCGTAGATTAGTTGGAAGGGCTGACTTTTTCTTTTATATGCAGAAGAAAAGGTCGAGCCTATTTGTTTTAGTTTAATTTGAAGATGAGGGGAAAAATGAATTGAATATAAACATAGTATAGTGTGATTTTTTAAAAGGTAACTTTGCACTAACTTATAAAAATTGTGTACGAGCTATCTTTTTATGTATTCAATTTATTTTTTGAGGAGGAGCTGCTCAACTAATTTATTAAAGGGGTTTTGTTTGTGGAGCAGTTTCCGAATTCGTTATCAATTACATTGCTTGGTAGTGCTGGTGGAGCAGCAAAAGCAGTTTTAGCAATTTTAAATCAAGCGATAGCAAATGAAAAAGATCCAATTTATGAAGTATTAAAGAATGCTAAATTTCATTTGGTGGATATAAAACAAAAAGATAGGAATTATTACGATGAGTTGTTTTCGAATTTGAAAGATCAATTATATTTATATGAGATAAACCTTCAAAATGTAGTGGAATTTAAACAACATTTAAAAGAAAAAAGTACGAGTGTTGTGATTGATGTTTCAGGGGCAGATACAGTTAGAGTATTAAGCTGCTGTAATGAATTAGGAATTTGTTATATTAATTCAGCCTTGGAAAATGAAGCAGTAGATCAGGACGACAGCTTAATCGGCTTTCAGCTTACGGAAAGATATACAAGGTTTGAGAAGGAGAAAGAGAAATTTACAAATACAAAAGCGATTATAGGTTCAGGTATGAATCCAGGTGTTGTTCAATGGATGGTTGTTGAGCTTATGAAGGAACGACCAAATGAAAGGCCAAGAGCATGTTATATTGTAGAACATGACACGTCGTTTTTGCATGATACAGCACTTATAAAGCCACATACACTTTATGCTTCATGGGCAGTAGAGCGATTTTTAGATGAAGCAATCTGGAGTTATCCGATGTATATGAGTCATCATCGGCCTCTTTACTTTTATGAAGATGTATATGCTTCAGAGTATAAAGTGAAGTTAGGAGAAAAAGAATTCTATGGTTGTTTAATGCCACATGAGGAAGTATTAATTTTAGGGAAAAACTTCAATATGGAATTTGGTTTTCTTTACCGAATTAATGAGTATACAACAAATATAATTAGACAGAACTTAGATCAAGTAGAAGATTTATGGAACTGGAATCGTAAAGTGTTTAATCCAGCGGAAGAAGAGGTTGCTGGAGAGGACTTGGTCGGTGTGTTACTCGTTTATGAAAATAGTGAGACATATATGTATAATGTAATGAATAGTAGCCAAGTTTTTCGTAAATATAAAACGAATGCAACGTATTTTCAGGTAGGGTGCGGAATTTATGCGGGCTTGTCTAGTTTACTTTTAGATCAATTTGAACAAGGTGCTTATTACGTCGAGGAGTTGTTATTAAATACAGAAAGTAAGTACGGTGAGTATTTAAATTTATATATGAAGGATTTTGTAATAGGGCATAATAATTTTACTGATGGATTGTTACATGATAGGGTAAGGTGGATATAAGTTGTTACTAAAAGGAAGGAGAGATCTCCTTCCTTTTAGTATTATAAGGTTAAATATTGCCCTGAAAGCAATTTCATACTTATACTTTAAGGAGATAACAATGAAAGTTTTTTGTATCGATCAAGGGGAGTTTTTATATGAACAAATACAAGAGCTTGATTTATGAAGAAAGAAGAGCCTTAAAGGTATTTATATTATTATTTTATATTATATTCTTTTTATATGACGCTATATATTATTTTGTATATCCTGCTATGAATATTAGTGGAACAGCGGTAGGGTGGCCAGAAGGTAGTCTTGGGATAGGTGTGCCTATATTTGTAATAGCATTATTTCCTATTTCTATATATCTTCAAAAAAGAGGGTATGTATATTCTGTAAAATATTTATTTTTATTTGGATACATGTTTATCAATCTTGTTAATAATTTAATGATTTATTTGCGAACGGATAGACCTTTTGAACATGGTAGTATGGTAGAAATGTTGTTAATTTTATTTGCCCCAGTTTTCGTGAATAGAAAATACTTTTATTTAGTTTCCTTTAGTGTAATTGGAAAGTACGTATTTTTCACATTGCTATTACAAGATTTAAAAGTGATAATTCCACTTGTTTTATGTGTATTTTATTTCATTATTTCACATTCTTTATTAAAACGATTTCAATCTTATGTAAGAACAGTGGTTGAAATGATGAACAATATGAAAGAGACGGAAAATTTAGCTGTGATTGGGACTATGTCTACAACAATTGCCCATGAAATTCGAAATCCACTAACAGCGTTAAAAGGGTTTACGCAAATGCAAAAAGAAAGAAATCCAACTGATACGATGAGCTACGACATTATGCTACAAGAAATTGAAAGGGTTAATGGATTTGTTAGTGAATTGATGTTGTTAGGGAAACCAAAGCCAACAAATTATGAAAGGTGTAATATACGAGACACCCTTCTATATGTTGTGCATCTAATGGAAAGTTATGCAACGCAATATAGAGTTAAATGTAATTTACAAGTAGATGGAAATTTACCGGCTATAAACGGTGATGATAAGCAATTAAAACAAGTGTTATTAAATATCATTAAAAATGGAATAGAATCAATGCCAGAGGGTGGAGAAATTCATATCTGTGCATATCAAAAAACGCAAGGACATTTGTGTATTTCTGTTGAAGACCAAGGATGTGGTATAGAGAATGAGAAGTTAGAAAAAATCGGTAAGGCGTTTTACACAACAAAGGAGAATGGTACAGGACTTGGATTAATGATTACATATAAAATTATTAAGGAACATCAAGGGAGTATCACGATCCAAAGTAGTCTAGGAGTAGGAACGAAAGTAGAAATTTTTCTGCCGACCGTTTAATGTATTTGAGAAAAGATTTTTCAGAAAAGTGTTCTTGTTGTGTAAATATAAACATTTTATAAAATGTTTCAAGAAGGGTTTTTTTTATAAAATACTTCGTTTATAATGGAGGAAAATATCGACATGAGATTGATTGCTCATGTAACGGTTCAGTAGTGTTATGAAAAGATAAGAAGGGGTGCACGCGCATCCTTTTTTCTATGCAGATATTATGAAAGAGGTGGTATGATGGAATTAACATTAAATTCGACTGTATGTTTACACACGATTCAATTTCGAAAAGAGCAAAAGAATTATACTGTAAAAGACACAATTACAGGAGAAAAATATGAAATGCCGCCACTTTGGATTGATGCATTGGCAATGATGCGTGACGGTTTTTTATTGGGGGAAATTGAGGAGAAATTAAAAGAAGAGTATCCATCCGAAGAAGTGAATATGTTAGCATTCACGAAGCAACTGTTAGAACTAGAACTTGTTGAAATGGTAGATGGGGAAGAAATAGCTTGTACAAAGAAGAAAGAGAAGGATTATTTAGCTTGGTTACGTCCTCATGTTGAGCAATTCTTTCTTAATTTAAATAAAAAAAATAGAAGCAAAGGTCAATGATGATCTTTGCTTTTTTGTATAGTTTGTTTAAAAAATTACAGCAAATGCTCTTGCAAAAGCACCGTCGCTATCTTTAATTTTTAAAGGTGCTGCTGAGAAGAAGAAACGTTTCGTGTGAATGGCATCTAAGTTTGTTAAGTTTTCGATTAAATAAATATTATTCCCAAGTAGTATGTGATGAATTGGTGATGTTTCTGTCGTTACCTCATCAGGAGAAATAAAATCTAAACCGACAGATTTTACTTTTAATTGTACTAGTTCCTCGGCTAATTCTTCAGAAAGATAAAAAGCTTCTTTCTCATACGCCTCCGTGTTCCATTTAGTAGATAGATTGGAATGGAAAATAACAATATCTCCTTCTTTTATATCAGCATCGTGCAGTACTTCTTTAGGTAGTTTTCGTTCTTGTACATGAGTTACATCAATAAGAACAGCTTCACCTACAAATTGATCCAGCGGTAATTGATCGATGGTCGTTGCGCCTGAAATAAAATGCGCAGGAGCATCACAATGCGTGCCAACATGAACGACAGAATGAAAATCTGTAACTTGATAGCCTGATTCTTCAACACTTGTAACAGCTTCTAGTTGTATTTTAGGTGTTCCAGGAAATTGAGACATATTATTTTCAAATGTTTGTGATAAATCAATTACTTTCATTTTACATACCTCCAATATATGTTTTTCAAATAATAAAAAGCTCATCCTTCAGTATCAAGAAAGATGAGCTTTACATGCTAGTTGAGTTTTATCTTCCAAAATGCAATGCATTTTGCAGGAATTAGCACCTATTCAGTTCGTATAAACTGAGGTTGCTGGGCTTCAAAGGGCCAGTCCCTCTGCCTCTCTTGATAAAGAAGTATTCAGTTTCAAAATCTTAATTTTCTGATAGTTAAATTGTAATTCATTTCCTTTTTGTGTGCAATACAAAATAGGTATTCACCCAAATAAAGCCGCTCGCATATTGTAGCTTATGTAAATAGAATGCTGCGAAGGAGTGAGTGCAGTGACAGGAAATGTATTGAATTATTATGCTGGTGGTAATACAGCTAGGGGATTTCACAATTTATACGAAGAGAATTTAAAAGGATTAGACAGATTATTTATCTTAAAGGGTGGTCCAGGAACGGGAAAATCTTCTTTAATAAAGGCAATAGGTCGTGAATGGGTTGGAAAAGGATATGATATTGAATTTTTACATTGTTCTTCTGACAATAAATCGGTTGATGGTGTAATTATCCCACAATTAAAAGTAGGAATTGTTGATGGGACATCACCGCATGTTATTGAGCCAAAAATGCCAGGAGTTGTTGAAGAGTATATAAATTTAGGAATTGCTTGGGACTCAGATAAACTAAGAAAGCAGAAGTTAGAAATTGAAAGATTTGTTTCAGAAGCAAGCAAAGCTTTTCAGTCTGCTTACGCACGTTTTAAAGAGGCATTGGTTATACATGATGAGTGGGAGAAGATATATATTGATAATATAGATTTTAATAAAGCAAATGAACTAACCGATCAGCTAATCCAGAAATTATTTGCAGATAAAAGCGGGAGACAATCGCTTGTCAAACATCGTTTTTTAGGAGCTGCAACACCGAAAGGAGCAGTTGACTTTGTTCCTAATTTAACAGAAGGGTTACCACATCGTTATTTTATAAAAGGCCGCCCAGGCTCTGGAAAATCAACGATGCTCAAAAAGTTAGCTGAGGCAGCTGAAGAAAAAGGATTTGAAGTTGAAGTATATCATTGCGGATTTGACCCGAATAGTCTTGATATGGTTATCGTAAGAGAATTAGGCTTTGCAATTTTTGATAGCACCGCACCGCATGAATATTTTCCAAGTCGCGAAGGTGATGAAATTATTGATATGTATGCCCTTATTGTTACGCCAGGGACGGATGAGAAATATGCGAAGGAAATTCGTGATGTTTCCATTCAGTATAAAGCAAAAATGAATGAGGCAATGTCTTTCTTAGCGAAAGCAAAATCGGTTCGTGATAAATTAGAACGAATTTATATTGCTGCTATGGATTTTTCAATAGTAGATGCATATAAAGAGGAGATTCAAAAAGAGTTTGAACGAATTGCTGCTACTGTAATCGAAAAGCAACAATAGAAGTTTTATTAGGCTGTCAGTAATTTCTGACAGTTTTTTTAGTATGTAGTAAAATTAATAGTGTATTGTCGAATTTCCAAGGAAATAATCAAAAAATGGAGATGTTATGAAATGAGAGAGAAAATCGAGTTGGAGTTAGAAAGAATTGAAAAAGAGAATGATGTAAAAATTTTATTTGCGGTGGAATCAGGGAGTCGTGCTTGGGGATTTCCATCGAAAGATAGCGATTATGATGTTAGGTTTGTTTATATACATCCGGTAGAATGGTATTTATCAATTCATGACAAACGTGATGTAATTGAATATCCAATTAGTGATGATTTAGATATAAGTGGTTGGGATATTAAAAAGGCGTTGCAACTATTCGCGAAGTCGAACCCAGCTTTACTTGAGTGGATTCGATCACCAATTTTTTATTCGAAAAACTCTAATTTTCCAGAACTACTTCAACAGATGAGTGAGAAGAATTTTGATCCAAAAGCAACGATATATCATTATTTACATATGGCGTCGAAAAATTATCGTGAATTTTTGCAAGGTGAGAATGTAAAGCTGAAAAAGTACTTTTATGTATTACGTCCTATTTTAGCTTGTAAGTGGCTAGAAGAGAAAGCAACTTTACCACCTGTAGAATTTGATCGATTGATTACAGAATTACCATTAGAACGTAGTGTGTTAGATGAGATTGAAAAGTTGTTAATAAAGAAAAAAGCAGGTACTGAATTAGATGTTGGATTGAAAATTAAGGTGCTAAATCAATTTTTAGAAGAACAAATTCATTACTATGGGCAATATGTAAAAGGAATTGAAAAGGGATCAGGGATCGATATTGAAATTTTAAATACACTATTTCGAGACATGCTGTTTGGAGCATATGAAAAAGAGCACAAGTAAGTTTGTGCTCTTTTTATTTTGTAGGAATGAAGAAAACAGATATAGCTGCGATAAGACCTGCAAAGGAGAATAAGTAAAAATTCCATGCTAAGTCATATTGCATTGTCATAATAATACCGATGAGAATAGGGCCAGCAATTGCACCAACTCGGCCAAGTCCCAGTCCCCAGCCTAAGGAGGTAGCTCGGATATGTGATGGGAAGTATTGTGTTACATATGCATTTAATATTTGAGTAATACCGACCGATCCAATACCAGCAAGGCCAATTAAAAGATAAATGATTGTAACAGATGGCTTAATTGTTAATAGTCCGATACATATGGCTGCCATAAGATAAGAGATGCTAATAACAATTTTTGCGCCTATACGATCAGCAATTGCTCCAGCGAATAACGCACCAACAGCTGCGGTAATATTTAGCATAAGTAGAAAAGACAGACTAGATCCAAGAGGATATCCCGCCTGGCGCATCATCTGTGGTAACCAAGTACTTAAACCGTATATTAAAAACATTCCCATTATATAAGTGATCCAAAAAAGTAGTGTTGCTTTTATGTATTCTTTTGAGAATAAAGTAAAAAATCCATTTTTCTTTCGTATAGTAGATGGAGCTTGATGAGTTTTATTTTTTACATGAAATTCAATTTGAAAACGATTAAGAATTTGGTTCACTTCTTCTTGGCGATTACGTGATAATAAAAATTGAATGGACTCAGGTAAATAGCGAATAATGAAAGGAATGAGGAGTAGTGGAATCATTCCGATACCAAACATAATTCTCCATCCGAAATCTTCTAACATAAACATAGACAAAATAGCACCTAATACGATACCTAAAGGATAGCCAGTAAACATAAGAGCATAAATAAAAGATTGCCTTTTTTTTGGTGAATATTCAACAGTAAGTGCTGAAGCCGTTGGGATAACACCGCCTAATCCGATTCCTCCTATAAATCGAGATAATCCAAATAACTCAGGAGAAGAAGCGATAGCCGCTAAACCCATTGTGATAGAAAAAAGTGCTAAACAGCATATAAGCGTCCATTTACGCCCAATTAGATCTGTAATCGTTCCAACTAGAATAGCCCCAATAAACATCCCAAATAAAGCATAGCTTGCAATTGTACCAGCGTGCGCTGGTGATAGCGCCCAGCTTTTGTCTTCTAGGAGCTTTGGTAGAACGGCACCGTAAATACCTAAATCATATCCATCAGCTAAAATGGCTAGCCAACAAATAAAAACAACAAGTTTTGTAATAGAGCTTGAAAAGATAGTTTCTGTAGATTCTAGATGAGGTGGAGCTGAAGGTTGCATAATATTCACCCCTTTTAATTTGTAGATGAATATATTATTTTATTTAATGTTAATATTTTCCTTCCTGTGTCGAAATTTATCTGAACAGGTTTTATAACAAATAAAGAAGTTCAACCGTAATTCTGTTGAACTTCTTTATTTGTTTACTCATTATCAACGCGTTTTAACGGTTGATCTGCTGGGCCTTCAAGAACGTCTCCCTCAATTGAAAAACGAGAACCATGGCAAGGACAATCCCAAGTACAATCACCATTATTCCATTCAACTTCACAGCCGAGATGTGTACAAGTTGTATCGACGATATGTAATTTTCCTTCTTTGTCCTTATAAGCACCTGCTCGTTTACCGTTAACATGTACGACAGATCCTTCACCAACTTCGAGATCTTCTGGCTTACGTAATGCGGTTTCAATCTTTCCTTCAATTAAATGTTTCGCAACATCAATGTTCTGGGAGAGGAACGTTTTTATATCTGGATTTGCATGGAAGCGTGATGGTGCATACAGTTCTTTATAGGGACTGTGGACTTTTAGGATGGAGTCCTTCAGTAGGTGAGCGGCAGCAGTTCCAGTTGTCATGCCCCATTTGCGATATCCAGTTGCAACAAAGATATTTGGATTTCTTTCGTTAATATGTCCGATATAAGGAAGCTTATCTAGAGTGATTAAATCTTGTGCTGACCATCTATAAGGAACCTCGTCTATTCCAAAAGTTGCTTCAGCAAAAGAATAGAGTGCTTCATAATGAAGCATCGTATTTATTCCTTGTCCTGTTTTATGACTCTCTCCGCCAATCAAAATTAATTTTTCTCCATTGTTTGTTATATAGCGTAAGGAGCGCTTTGGATCATCAATACTTAAATACATGCCACCTGGATAATCCATTTTTGCTTTTATTGCAAGAGCGTAGGAGCGTTCTGCGTACATTCGCGTAAAGAAAAAGCTATTTGCATCATAAAAAGGAAAATGTGAACAAGAGACGACATATTCACAAGTGATATGATGGCCCTCTTTTGTAATTATTTGTGGATGATCTCCCTTTTCCACATCCATAGCTGTTGTTTGTTCGTAGAGCTTTCCGCCCATCTCCACAAACTTTTCTAAAAGTGTTTTTAAATAAAGAAGGGGATGGAATTGTGCTTGATTTTTCATTATAAGCGCAGATTGTACTGGAATAGGAATCGATAGAGATTGAACATAGTCACAAGGTATATTTAATTTTTGATAAGCTTCATATTCTTTCGATAAATTTCTTAATCCGTTATCGGTAGTTGTATATAAATATGAATCTTCATTTGAGAAATTACAGTCGATTTTATATGTTTGAACAGTTTCATTTATGAATTGTAGAGCCTGATTATTTGATTCATAGTAAAGCCCGGCCTTTTCTACACCGAAATGGTTTATTAATTCATCATAAATAAGATCATGTTGTGCTGTTACTTTCGCTGTTGTATGCCCAGTCGTTCCGTTTAAAATACGACCAGAATCAATTAAAACAACATCGATGCCTTCTTTTGCAAGTAAATAGGCAGTAGTAATACCTGTAATACCAGCACCGATAATAGCAACTTTTGTCTTTATATTTTCGGATAAACGAGGGAAAGTAGGAAACTGAGTAGATTCAATCCAATAAGATAGCGGCAGTTGTGGAAATGTATCACTTGTCATTGCGGAAACCTCCTGATTTTAGAACAATTTTCCTTTTAATATTTCCATAATATATGAAATTCATGTGTGTTGTTTTAGAAGTAGTCTATTTTTATTAAAAGAGGTTATAAATTATTTTAATATAATTAATTAGATGGGGCATTATGAAGTGGTAGGATTTATATAAAACTAAATTCAAGTGATTCTGTTTGTTGATTACATAGGGAGTTATTGAATGAGATAGAGTCTATGGCGTTTAAGAAAATGTCTATATATAGTGGGTAAATCCTTATGGAATCTATACATTTTCTTTAGTGAAATAAAGTATGATTATAAAAATATAACCACCTTTTATTACTAGGTCATAAAAGGTGTTGACAATATAGAAATTCTATTGTTATGATTCATCATGTGGAAAGGTTGATAGAGAGTAAAAAGAGAAATGTTTTTCATTGATAATAAAAGCGAAAAATAAGTGACGATAGAGTGAGTATATTTTCCTTATAATAGATGCTTTTTGGATCATCTAGTAAAATCAATCTGGAAGCAAGAATTGATATATGTAAGTTGCGCAAGGCGCGGCATAAGAAAGGAGCAAAAGGATGAAGGAGCTTCATACGTTTGGGTGGTATGCAGCACGTGTATCACCACATTTGCCGAAAAAAGCATTTAAACCAGTGCCTACTCGTTTATTTGGTGGACTGGCTTATTTGCTTGTGGCATTGGCGGGGTTAATATCGATTGGTGTATTTGAATTGAATGTGTGGGCGAATCTAGGAATTGCGATTGTTCTTGGATTATGTTTTGCTTCACTTGGATTTTTAGGGCATGAAATTTTACATGGAACTGTTGTAAGAAAGGCATGGCTTCGTGACTTCTTAGGCGCGATTGCATTTATGCCATTATCAACAGGGCCAAAGCTTTGGAGAAAGTGGCATAATGCAACGCATCATGTTCATACACAGCATGAAGAGAATGATCCGGATGCATGGCCGACACTTGAGAAACTTAAGAAGAGTAAGTTTTTGAGTTGGGTATATCGTATGCCTTTACATGTACGTTCATTCTTTAGTTTTCTGTCACTAACAATTCAATTTACATTGCATTCGACTCGAATGTTCTTTCATTTTATAAAAGAGTTCAAGTCATCCAATCAAAAATCTGTATGGCTTCAACTTCTTTTGCCTTGGACAGTTTGGATTAGTTTATTGTTTATTATGGGACCTGGAAAATGGTTATTTGCATATGTCATTCCGTTGTTAATTGCTAACTTTATTGTAATGGCATATATTGCAACAAATCACCGCTTAAATCCAATTGTTCCAGTAAATGATCCGTTAGCAAACTGTTTGTCAGTAACAGTGCCGCGCTGGGTAGACGTTTTACATTTCAATTTCTCATATCATACAGAACATCATCTGTTTCCTGCTATGAGTTCTAAATACTATCCGTTAGTAAAAGAGAAGATTAAAGAAATGTGGCCGGAACGCTATCATGAGATGCCGATGACAAAAGCTTTGGCAGCGCTATGGAATACACCACGTGTGTATTATCAAGGAAGTGAATTAGTGGATCCGCATAGAGAGCATTTCTATGGTTCTTTAGGAAATGGACTAGATCCTCATAATATTTCATATCGTGAGGAACATATAGAGGAAGAAAAGAGTATTAAAAAAGTAAATCAGTAAAAATTAATATATTTTTGCAATGAAAAAGCAAGCCATCTCAGGCTTGCTTTTTCTTATAAAGAAACTTCCTTTTTGTTCTTTTTATGGAATTGGACGGAGTTAGTTTCTTTTCGTTGTAGTCGTTTTTCTAAGAGATTAACAAAATAAGTAAATAGAAGAACAAGTACGAGATAGTATACACCAACGATTATGTAAGTATCTAATTGTTGGAAGTTACCTGCTGCAATTGATAAACCTGATCCCCATAACTCGGACAGTCCTACGTAAGCGACAAGTGAAGAGTCTTTTAATCCGATAATAAATTGGTTTCCTAGAGGAGGAAGAGACAGACGAAATGCTTGTGGTAATATAATCCGGCGCATAGCTAAAGGGTAAGGCATACCTAAGGAGCGAGCGGCTTCCAATTGTCCCCGGTCGACGGATTGAATGGATCCTCGGAAAATTTCCGTAATATATGCACCGTTATGAATTGCTAAAGCGATTGCTCCTGCCCAAAAAGGGGAGAAAACAATGACAGATGTAATGCCAAAATAGAGAATTGCGATTTGAACGATTAAAGGTGTACCACGAATAATAGCAATATAGATATGAGCAATGCTATTTAAAACTTTGTTATTCGAGATCCGAAAGAAAGCAAATAATAATCCAATTAATGAACCGAGTACTAGGGAGGTTAATGTTAATTGTAATGTGACAATAGTAGCTTTTAAGAGTGTGGGATAGGTAGAGATAAAAATTTCAAACATGCGTTTCACCTCATATTGTATAGATTTTAGTAGAGAATGAAATGCCCCACATAAAATGAACATTTAATCAGTGGGGCACTGTTTATGAATCTTTTGAATGGCTAACTTACTTCGTTTTTTCCTCTTCACCGAGAATATTACGCCCGAACCATTTTTTACTGATCTTTTCATACGTACCATCTTTAATGATTTCATCTAACGCTTTATTTACTTTCTCAACCATTTCTTTATCATCTTTGCGAATAGCAATTCCCATTTCATCAAGATTTAATGGTTTTCCGGCTTCTTTTATATTTGATTTTCCTTCTTTTATCATACGTAGACCAACCATTTGATCCGTAATTACTGCGTCAACACGCCCAGGCTCTAAATCCATAAGAGCAGTAATATCGCTGTCATATTCAGTGATTTGATCTGTATATTTTGCAACAAGATTTTTAAAGGTACTAGCTTTTACAACACCAATTTTCTTACCTTTTAAATCTTCTGGAGAAGAGATAGCGTTATTCTTTTTAGCTACAAAAATTTGGGCGCCAGAGCGATAGTACGGATTTGAGAAACTAACAGCTTTTAAGCGCTCCTCTGTAATTGCCATACTACCCAGTATTACATCATATTTCTTCGCTTGAAGACCTTGAATCAGCGTTTCCCATGGGTTTGTAACTGGCGTAGCCTTCATGTTCATCTTTTTAGCAAGAGCTTCACCGATTTCTACATCAAAACCGACAAGTTTGCCGTCATTTTCTTTATAGTTAAAAGGTTTGTATAATCCACTCATCGCATAGCGAAATTCTTTTTCACCATTTGTTGAAGTAGTAGAGCTTTCTTTGCTACAAGCTCCTAGTATGAAAGATGTACATAGTGTAATGCTAGCAACAATGGTTAATAGTTTTCTTTTCATAAAACCCCTCCTATATATTGATCATACGGATGGTTTTTTAGTATGTTATTGAAATATTTTATTTGGATGATTAGTTGTGCACCGTATGAATGTATTCTTTTTCGTTCGAAACAAAAGTTACATTATAAAACGTTGCGTAAAAATTGTTTTGCCCGTTCATGTGATGGAGCTGAAAAGAATTGTGCTGGCGGAGCATCTTCTACAATCTTTCCATCATCCATAAAGATGACGCGATCTGCTACATCTCTTGCGAAATTCATTTCATGAGTAACAATAACCATTGTCATCCCTTCTTCAGCAAGTTCTTTCATAACTTGCAATACTTCTCCAACAAGTTCAGGGTCTAAAGCTGAGGTAGGCTCATCAAATAGCATAATCTTAGGGCTCATTGCAAGAGCTCGTGCAATGGCAATGCGCTGTTTTTGACCACCTGAAAGAAGATGAGGAGTTACATCTGCTTTATCTTGAAGGCCGACTTTTTGGAGAAGTTGAGTTCCAATATCCTTTGCATTTGCTTTCTCTAATTTTTTTACGTGAATAGGTGCTTCTATGATGTTTTCTAGTGAGGTCATATGAGGAAAGAGGTTAAAGTGCTGAAAAACCATACCGACATTTTCACGGACTTTATTTAAATTTGAATGCTTTGGATCAATTCGCTCACCTTGTAAGTGAATTTCGCCTTCATCGTACATTTCTAAAAAGTTAAGACAGCGAAGTAATGTACTTTTACCAGAACCACTGGCACCAATTAAAACAACAACTTCTTTTTCTTTTACTTCTAAATCAATTCCTTTTAACACATCAAGTGAACCGAATGATTTTACTAGATTTCGAACTTGAATCATACAAAACCCCCAGTTAAAAATATATTTTACAAATGTTGCCCCTTATTTCTGTTATTAGTCATAAATTGTCAGAATCCTTTATTTTTTTCGTGCAATTTGATATTCAAAGAAATAATTTTTTTAAAATCTCTATATCCTTCTATAATGAAAATATGGATAATAATATATAGGTAGTATTTATATTGCTTATAAAAAGGGGGAAAGGGAAGATGGAAAAAGAAAGGAAAACATTTTCTTTTGGATTACGTACACAACTTATGCTATTCACTACAGTTTTAGCTTTCATTACATATTCAACAAGTATCTTTTTTATTTACGTGATATACGATTATTTTCAAAGTTATGTAAGTCAAACTGTATATAATATTATCGTTATGTTATTAGGGGTAGTATGGTCTGGAATTTTAGCATATGGAGCAGCCGTATTTTTAATTAAACCGCTTCGCAAGTTAGAGGAAGCGGCAAGAAAAGCAGCTGAGGGTGATATTCGTGAAGATGTTCCATTACCGAAGACAGATGATGAAATTAAATCTTTAAGTGTTGCATTTAATATGATGTTAGGAAACTTAAGGGGCATGGTAAAAAATATTGATACAACATTTTCGTATACAAATAATCAAGTACAGCAGATTAGAAAACAAACAGGCGAAGCAACGAGACAAGCGCAAGGTGTATCTGAGACACTTGCAGAAATTTCTTCAGGCGCTGAGCAATCAGCGGCATCAATTCAAGCAATTGTTTCTGCTGTTGATACAACGACTTCTATTGCAAGTGAAGTAGAAGAAAAAGCGAAGCAGTCTGATACATTGTCTTCAGAAATGGTTGAAGCTTTAGGGCATAGTACTCGTGTCTTTACGTCTTTAATTCAAGGTATTCAAACATTGGCAAAAGAAAATGAAGATTCAATGCAAAATGTACAGAAGTTAGAAGAACGAATGAAACAAGTAGAACATATTGTGTCTGTTGTGAGTGCGATTGCTAGCCAAACGAATTTATTAGCACTAAATGCTTCTATTGAGGCAGCTCGCGCAGGAGAGCATGGAAGAGGCTTTGCGGTTGTTGCGGAAGAAGTACGTAAACTTGCTGATGAAAGTGATCATTCTGCAAGAAACATATCGCAGTTATTACGGAATATGCAAGATGAAGTACAACAAGTTGCAATGAAAATGACAGAACAAGTGAAAATAGCTAAAGAAGAGGCGAAACGTGGGGAAGCTACGGAATTAATTTTAAAAGAAATGTCATCAAGTGTTATGGAAGTAGCCGATGCAACTCAGCAAATTAGTAGTTATATGAATGAACAAGTGAGCCACATTCATCAAACAGGAGCACAAACAAAAGCTGTAGCAGCAATTGCTGAAGAAACGTCAGCTGGTTCGCAAGAAGTGGCGCGTGTGACGCTACAACAGTCTAAAAATATGATAGTAATCGATCAATTATTAAAGGATTTAGAGAAACAAGCAACTGATTTGAAACAAACAATTGAACGATTTTCAATGTAAAAGGAAGAACAGAATGCTGTTCTTCTCTTTTTTATTTAGCTTGATTTAATATTTACAGTTAAACTATGAACGTTTCCGCAACATTCTTTTCTGTCCCTTTCGGATGAAAATTATAGCGAGCTATAATATTAAAAGGGGTGTCTTTTATGAAAAAAGAAAAAAGACAACGGTTAATTAAACAATTTGTAAAGGAGTATGAAATAGATAAGCAAGAAAGATTAGTAGAATTGTTAGCAAAAAAAGATGTATTAGTAACACAAGCTACGGTTTCTCGCGATATTCGTGAGTTAAACTTAACGAAGGTACCTTCTCAAGAAGGATTAATGATATATAAAGTTTTCTCAGAAGAGCATGTACAAACTGATATAAAGTTAAAGAAAAAATTACGAGAAGTTGTTGTGAAAATTGATTGTGTAGATCAATTAATGGTTATTAAAACATTACCTGGTAATGCACATGTTATTGGTGTTTTATTTGATGAGTTAGATTGGAAAGAAAAAATAGGATGTATATGTGGAAATGATACATGCCTTATAATTTCACAGTCGAAATCAGATAGGGAGATTATAGAAGAAAGATTAAATTTAATTATTTAGATGCAAAAATCCTGTTTTTAATAAAATTAAAAACAGGATTTTTGTTTAAATACGGAAGTTAAATATTCAACATATATGCGTAATATATGTATTTTTTATTGAGAAAGCGAGATAGTTTGTTATAAAAATACATATTCGTATGATTTTAAAAAAATAACTTGTTTAATATTTCACAATGATAATGTGGATACTTTCACAAAGATGAAAGTGCAGAGCATTTATTATGTACTTGTAAGACATCAAACATATTTAAAAGGAGGTACAACAAATGAAACATCCGATACATGTTACTTCAGAAATTGGGGAATTACAAACGGTTTTATTAAAACGACCGGGTAAAGAAGTGGAAAACTTGACGCCAGATTATTTGCAGCAATTATTATTTGACGATATTCCATACTTACCAATTATTCAAAAAGAGCATGATTATTTTGCACAAACGTTACGCAATCGGGGTGTTGAAGTTCTTTATTTAGAAAAACTAGCCGCTGAGGCGTTAGTAGATAAAAAACTTCGAGAAGAATTTGTTGATCGTATTTTAAAAGAAGGACAGGCCGACGTAAATGTTGCACATCAAACTTTAAAAGAATATTTACTTTCCTTTTCAAATGAAGAATTAATTCAAAAAATTATGGGCGGTGTACGGAAAAACGAAATTGAAACAAGTAAGAAGACACATTTATATGAATTAATGGAAGATCACTATCCGTTTTACTTAGATCCAATGCCTAATTTATATTTTACTCGTGATCCAGCAGCTAGCGTGGGCGATGGCTTAACGATAAATAAGATGAGAGAACCAGCGCGTAGACGTGAATCATTATTCATGGAGTACATCATTAAATATCATCCAAGATTTGAAAAACATAATGTACCAATCTGGTTAGATCGTGATTATAAATTTCCAATTGAAGGTGGCGACGAGCTAATTTTAAATGAAGAAACAATTGCGATTGGAGTATCTGCTCGTACTTCAGCTAAAGCAATTGAACGTTTAGCTAAAAATCTCTTTAGCCGACAAAATAAAATTAAGAAAGTGTTAGCAATAGAAATTCCAAAATGTCGAGCATTTATGCATTTAGATACAGTATTTACAATGGTTGATTATGACAAGTTTACAATTCACCCAGCCATTCAAGGGCCAAAAGGGAATATGAATATTTATATTTTAGAAAAAGGATCAGATGAGGAAACTCTTAAAATTACACATCGTACTTCTTTAATGGAAGCATTAAAAGAGGTATTAGGCTTAAGTGAATTAGTTCTTATTCCATGTGGAGGAGGAGATGTAATTGCTTCTGCTCGTGAACAATGGAATGATGGCTCGAACACATTAGCAATCGCGCCAGGTGTAGTTGTTACATATGATCGCAACTATGTATCTAATACGTTATTACGGGAACACGGTATAGAAGTGATTGAGGTGCTAAGTTCGGAATTATCTCGTGGTCGTGGGGGTCCACGTTGCATGAGTATGCCAATTGTTCGTAAAGATATTTAGTATAAATAACGGAGAAAGTAGGGATGAATTATGTTAATGACTAGACCAAATTTAAAAGGAAGAAGCTTTCTAGCAGAAAAAGATTTTACACAAGAAGAATTATTATATTTTCTAGATTTGGCAGCAGAATTAAAAGAGAAAAAGAAAAATGGTATTCCGCATCATTATTTAGAAGGTAAAAATGTAGCGCTCTTATTTGAAAAAACTTCTACTCGTACACGTTGTGCATTTACAGTAGCATGTACAGATTTAGGAGCAAATCCTGAATATTTAGGGAAAGGTGATATTCAACTTGGGAAAAAAGAATCTGTAGAGGATACAGCAAAAGTGTTAGGGCGTATGTTTGACGGAATTGAGTTTCGTGGATTTAATCATGAAACCGTAGAATCTTTAGCACAAAATTCTGGTGTGCCGGTTTGGAATGGATTAACAGATATGTGGCATCCAACACAAACACTAGCAGATTTATTAACAATTAGAGAACATATAGGGAAATTGAAAAATGTGAAGCTCGTTTACGTTGGCGATGGACGAAATAATGTTGCTAATAGCTTACTAGTTGGTGGAGCAATCGTTGGAATGGATGTACGTATTTGTACACCGGAATCTTTATGGCCTGCACAAGAAGTAATTGATTTAGCAAAAAAATATAATGAACAGGTAATGATAACAAGTAATGTGGAAGAAGCTGTTGCGAATGCGGATGTAATTTATACAGATGTATGGGTGTCTATGGGGGAAGAAGAAAAATTTGCTGAACGTGTCGAGTTATTGAAACCTTATCAAGTAAATATGAAAATGATTAAAGCAACAGGGAATGAAAACGTGATTTTCTTACATTGTTTACCTGCATTTCATGATGTTGAAACGATGTATGGCGAAGAAGTTTATGAGAAATATGGGTTGAAAGAAATGGAGGTAACTGACGAAGTATTCCGCAGTAAACATTCAAAAGTATTTGATCAAGCTGAAAATAGAATGCATACAATTAAAGCGGTTATGGCAGCTACTTTAGGAAATATGGAGTAAAGAAGAAAGGGAGTCTTCCTTTCTTCTTTCTCCTCCTTTAGACACGATCATTCACTATTGCTTTTGTATTGTTATTGCAATTTAAGAGAGGTGAGTGGAATGGGTGAAGATAAGAAATTAGGGTTGTTTACACTAACGGCTCTTGTAGTTGGGTCTATGATTGGCGGTGGAGCCTTTAATTTAGCGAGTGATATGGCAAAAGGTGCTGGTGCTGGAGCCATTATTATTGGCTGGGTTATAACAGGAATTGGGATGATTGCACTTGGATTATCTTTTCAAAATCTAACTGTAAAACGGCCAGATTTAGATGGTGGTATTTTTAGCTATGCAAAAGCAGGGTTTGGTAATTTTATGGGGTTTAATAGTGCGTGGGGATACTGGCTATCTGCTTGGCTTGGAAATGTAGCTTACGGTACATTATTGTTTTCTTCATTAGGATATTTCTTCCCGATCTTTGAAGGCGGTCAAAATGTAGAATCCATTATTGGTGCAAGCGTATTATTATGGTGTGTTCACATGTTAATTTTACGTGGAGTTCAATCAGCAGCCCTTGTGAATTTAGTAACTACAATCGCAAAATTAGTACCTGTATTTGTATTTATTGTCATAGGAATCTTCGCGTTTCATATTGATACGTTCTTAGATGGATTTTGGGGGCAAGCTGGTTCTTTTTCATGGGGAGCAGTTGGCAGCCAAGTTAAAAGTACAATGCTTGTAACTTTATGGGTATTTATTGGGGTAGAAGGGGCTGTTGTTTTATCCAGTCGAGCAAAAAATAGAAGTGATGTAGGGAAAGCAACCGTTATTGGCTTAATTGGTACACTCATCATTTACATTTTAATCACATTATTGTCTCTTGGACTTATGCAGCAAGCAGATATTGCAGGTTTGAAAAATCCGGCTATGGCTTATTTATTTGAAAGTGTTGTTGGAAAATGGGGTGCTATCTTTATTAATTTAGGTTTGGTCATCTCTGTATTAGGTGCTTGGTTAGGTTGGACTTTGCTCGCTTCTGAAATTCCATATTTAGCGGCTAAAGATGGAGTATTTCCAAAATGGTTCGCAAAAGAAAATAAAAATAAGGCTCCAGTAAATTCATTATGGATAACAAATGGTTTAATACAAATGTTCTTGTTAACATTCGTCGTTTCTGATCAGGCGTATAACTTTGCATTCTCTTTAGCATCTTCAGCTATTTTAATCCCATATGCTTTTTCAGCGTTTTATCAACTGAAGCATAGCTTAAAGTCTGAAGAAGCAGATCGAAATAAAAATATAATAATTGGCTTGATAGCAAGTATTTATGGCGTGTGGCTAGTTTATGCAGCTGGTTTAGAGTATTTATTATTAACAATGACTTTATATGCGCCAGGTATTTTTATTTTTTACAATGTTCAAAAGCAAAAGAGTTCGAAGCAAATATTTACTCGAGTGGAATTAGCATCATCCGTAGCAATTGGTGCTTTAGCATTCTTTGCGATTTATGGATTAATTACAGGCAGTATTACTTTATAAAGCGCTGTGAAAGCGAAATCAACTGGAGGGCTGGAATATGGCACGAAGAAAAATTGTAGTTGCACTAGGGGGAAATGCGATACAGTCTGGAGAAGCTACTGCGGGAGCGCAGCAAGAAGCGTTGGAAAAAACGGCAGAACAACTTGTGAAAATAATGGAAAATGATGTGGATATAGTAATTGCGCATGGAAATGGCCCACAAGTGGGGAATATTTTATTACAGCAAAAAGCTGCAGAAACGGAAAAGACACCTGCAATGCCATTAGATACTTGTGGGGCAATGAGCCAAGGAATGATTGGATATTGGATGGAAAATGCGATTGAAAAGGCATTGAAAAAACGGAATATAAAAAAAGACGTAGCAACGGTTATAACACGCGTTGTTGTGGATAAAAAAGATGAGGCATTTAAAAATCCAACTAAACCAATCGGTCCTTTTTATACAGAAGAAGAGGCCAGAAGATTAATGGATGAAACAAAAGCAGTGTTTAAAGAAGATGCTGGTAGAGGATGGAGACGTGTTGTTCCATCACCGAAGCCTGTAAGTATTCATGAACATAAAGTGATTAATTCTTTGGTCGAAGATGGAAATATAGTGATAGCTGTTGGCGGAGGTGGAATTCCAGTAATTGATTCCGAAGAAGGGCTAAAAGGAACTGAAGCGGTTATCGATAAAGATTTCGCTGCACAGAAATTAGCAGAATTAGTAGATGCCGATACGCTCGTTATTTTAACTGCAGTTGATCATGTGTATGTAAATTATAATCAACCGAATCAAAAAAAATTAGAGCATGTCACAGTGAATCAATTAGAAGAATATATTGAAGAACAACAATTCGCTGCGGGAAGCATGCTTCCGAAAATTGAAGCTGCTATTAATTTTGTTAATACAAATCCAAAAAGAAAAACAATTATTACGTCTTTAGAAAAAGTATATGAAGCACTAGAAGAAAAAGCTGGTACTATTATTTCAAAACAGAATGTATGCATGTATGTTTAAATTCTTATGTACGCTACTTAGTAGTAAAAAAGAATGGAGTTAGTAACTTCATTCTTTTTATTTATTAATATTTTTTGTACTCATTGTTCATAAAGTTTTCATGATGAAATCTGAATATGTAAGTTAATTATGATAAAATTCAAATTGAATACGCTTTCTTGATTTTTTCGCTCCAACATACAGCAAGAGAGAGGGAATTTTATGAATAGACGGAACGTAGTGAAAGACTTAAAGCAGTTCGAATTATTTGCTCATTTAACAGAAAAAAAATTGAAAGGCTTAACAGAGTTTGTTTATTGGCGAACTTATAAAAAAGGTCAATTTTTATTTTTAGAAGGGGATTCAAGAGAAAGAATTTACTTCATGTTAGATGGTTTTGTAAAGTTAGAGCGGGTTAATCAAAATGGGAACTTATTATACGATGACTATGTGAAGCGATATTCTATTTTTCCTTATGGTGGTATGTTTACAGACAGAGGATATAACTATACAGCAGAAGCAATGACGGATGTGGAGGTATATTATATTCCAACGGTAATCTTTGAAGATATGGTAAAGTCCAGCAGAACGCAATTGATGTACGTTGTTCAGCAATTATCATCTATATTAAAATTGAACGAAAATCGAGTGCAAAATATTACAATTCCTAATGCACAAGATCGTGTTATCCAAACGTTAAATTATTTAATGCAGGATTTAGGAGAACAGAGTGGAGAAAAGATTGTAATTTCATGTCCACTTACAACAATTGAAATATCCAAAATATCTGGAACATCTCGAGAGACAGTTAGCAGCGTATTAAAACAATTAAAAAATGATAGCATTGTTACAATTTTAGATAAAAAAATTACAATACATGATCCAACATATTTTGAAGAAATCTCTATGTGAAAATTGTATATTGATTTTTTAATTCATAGTGTATATTAATAAGGTTCTTTATATATTTATAAGGAACTTTTTTACGTTATCCTCTATAAAAAGATTGTATAGTATGGTAAAAATAGCTAAAATCGATAATAAAATACAAAGTGAAGGGGAGAAAGAATGATTCGTATTGAGTATGATCGATTAGTAGCTATTTGTTACAGTATAGGGGTTTTGTTATTATTAAAAATTCCAAATGATAATGAATTAATTGGGGAAAAACTATTCAATGTCTATAAGGTTCCGATACATACGTATGTTTATATGGATTATAAAGTCTCAAATATATTGATTGTTTCTTTCATACTACATGTAATTGCATTTATATTATTTTTAAAATGGCTAGGAAAAAAGGAGTCTAGTACATTTAGAAAAACGAATAAGATAAAAGTAGTAGGCATTAGTATTTTGATTGTAATGATGCCGTTTATTTTAAATACAATCCTCCAGACATTGAATAAAACATGGTACTACGCAGGAAAAACAGGGGTAGAAGCAATAGAATATAAAAAAGAAGATAGCCAGTGTAGAATGGAGAAAAATGGAGAGAATATCCAACCGAAGTGCATTGTTACTTTAAAAAATTATCGTAATCATTCACAAGCATTAAAAGTTGTTTTATACGATAATGCAAACGAGAATTCAAAAAGCTATCCAGTACCGAAACCAGTCTATTTACAAAAACATGAGACAAAGCAATTCGAATTTCAAGTTCCTGTTTCTTATAATAGAGGTATTGAAAAAGATAAAGTACCAAATATTAAATTACATTCATTGCATGAAAATGATACGAAATACAATTAATCTGTAAGTAAAAGTTTATGAGTAGGAGCAAGAATTTGAAACGATATAGAAAATCAACTTGAATCATCCAACATACTGCGAGGTAACGGTATATTGGATGATTTTTTTATGTTATCCCCTTTTTTCACGTATGAAAAGGAGGAATACTTTGTTGGAAATGAAAAACATCACAAGGATCATACATGGTTTTTACTTTACGTAATCTGTGAAAGTTAGAGCCATAATAACTAGTTTGCCAATTTTTAATGTCGATATCGGGCCAGTTCACATAGTCACCTAGTGTATAAGGATCTAAGCTTTCTCGTAAACCTTTAACCCAGCGTATATTTCGATTTTCTTCATCATCGCATTTCCAAGAGGTAATGTATTCTTGAGCAATAATTGCTTTACGATGAAAATAAGCCGTTTTATTCGGCGAAATATTTTCAACAGCACCTATGAGCGATTGATGCCAAATACTAGCATCTTTATTCGGTGCATGAGAAAGAAAGTATTGCATGATTTGAATGCCTTTAAGGGGAATAGGTTTATAGACATAGGAACCAGAGCGCTTGAAATTTTCAGGGATGTTACCGCCATTAAAAAATTCAACAGCCTTTATATAAGGAACTTCTTCTATAAAGAGAGAGGGGCTACCAGTTTCAAGAAGAGGTGAAGAATGAGATTTACCTTTGTGAGAAATAAATAAAGCATAAGAATAAAGAATCTACATAGAGTTCAATGAAAACAGTTGCAAACTGTTCATATTTTGTTATGATAGTGTTACGAAAACGTTTGCATAAAATTCCGATGGGATGCAAAAGGAGAGAATGACTATGAATAAGACATGGTGGAAAGAAGCGGTTGCTTATCAAATTTATCCACGAAGCTTTATGGATTCAAATGGTGATGGTATTGGAGATTTACAAGGTATTATTGCAAAACTGGATTATTTAAAAGATTTAGGTATAGATGTAATTTGGATTTGTCCAATGTATAAGTCGCCTAATGATGATAATGGTTATGATATTAGTGATTATCAAGATATTATGGATGAGTTTGGTACAATGGCAGACTTTGATGCTTTACTAGATGAAGTTCATAAGCGTGATATGAAGCTTATTATTGATTTAGTTATTAATCATACGAGTGATGAACATCCATGGTTTATTGAATCACGTTCATCTAAAGATAATCCGAAGCGTGATTGGTATATTTGGCATGATGGTAAAGATGGTGCGGAGCCAAATAACTGGGAAAGTATTTTTAATGGTTCGGCATGGGAATATGATGAAGAAACAGAACAATATTATTTACATCTATTCTCACGTAAACAACCAGATTTAAACTGGGAGAATAAAGAAGTTCGCGAAGTACTATATGATACGGTTAATTGGTGGCTTGATAAAGGTATTGATGGTTTCCGCGTTGATGCGATCAGTCATATTAAAAAAGAAGAAGGCCTCAAGGATATGCCAAATCCAAAAGAGTTAAAATATGTGCCATCTTTTGATAAACATATGAATGTGAAAGGTATTCAACCTTTATTAGAAGAGCTAAAAGAAAATACATTCTCTAAGTACGATATTATGACTGTTGGTGAAGCAAATGGTGTTAAGATTGAAGATGCTGAGCTATGGGTTGGAGAAGAGCAAGGTAAGTTCAATATGGTATTCCAATTTGAACATTTAAGTTTATGGGATGCAGAGAAGAAGAAAGACCTTGATGTTGTAGGATTGAAAAAAGTATTAACGAAATGGCAAAAAGGATTAGAAAATAAAGGATGGAACGCTTTATATATTGAGAATCACGATAAACCACGTATCGTTTCAACATGGGGAGATGATAAACAATATTGGCGTGAAAGTGCAACAGCTCTAGGGGCGATGTATTTCTTTATGCACGGTACACCGTTTATTTATCAAGGCCAAGAAATTGGTATGACAAATGTTCAGTTACCAAATATTGAAGATTACGATGATGTAGCAATTAAAAATTTATATCGCGAGAAAATTGCAGAGGGCGTACCACATCAAGATATGATGGAGATTATATGGGCTTCTTGCCGCGATAATTCACGTACACCTATGCAGTGGAATGATGAGATGAATGCTGGTTTCACAACAAGTACACCTTGGTTTAGCATGAATCCAAATTACAAAGAAATTAATGTTGAAAAGCAAAAAAATGAAGAAAAGTCTATTTTCAATTTCTATAAGAAAATGATTGCCCTGAAAAAAGAGCACGATGTACTGAACTATGGTACGTACGATTTACTTTTAGAAGACGATCCACAAATTTATGCATATACACGTACGTTACAGGATGAAAAAGTCATTGTAATTAGTAATATCTCAAAAGAGGAAGCTGTGTATAATGAGGGTTCATTTGCACTAGAACGCAAACGTTTGCTTTTAAATAACTATGAAGTTGCGGAACATGAAGAAGTAACAACAATTGCTTTAAAACCTTATGAAACAAGGGTTTATCGCATTTCATAATAAAAAAGGATGCTCTTTGAGCATCTTTTTTTATGAAAAAAAATAAATTTCTATTGCAAAGTGAAAACGCTTTTATTAAAATAGATTTATGAAAACGGTTGCGTAAAAAAGAAAAATGATATGAGGAATCGTTTTCATAAAAGGGACAGAAATTATAATTTAAATCATTATGTTGTTATAAATAAAGGGGAGGAAGAACAGATGAAAATTACGTCTTTTGATTTTTGGCAAAAGTTCGGGAAAGCTTTATTAGTTGTTGTAGCTGTAATGCCAGCAGCTGGTTTAATGATTTCCATCGGTAAGTTAATTGGTATGTCTGCTGGGGATGTTAACGCAGTTCATACAATCGCTCGCGTAATGGAAGACATCGGTTGGGCAATCATTACAAATCTACACATCTTATTCGCAGTAGCAATTGGGGGATCTTGGGCGAAAGATCGCGCGGGTGGTGCATTTGCAGCGCTATTAGCATTCGTCTTAACAAACCGAATTACAGGAGCTATATTTGGGGTAAACGCTGAAATGTTAGCGGATTCAAAAGCGAAAGTTTCTTCAGTAATAGCGGGAGATTTAATTGTAAAAGATTACTTTACTTCTGTACTTGGTGCACCCGCATTAAACATGGGAGTGTTCGTAGGGATTATCACAGGTTTCTTAGGAGCTACTTTATATAACAAATATTATAACTATAATAAACTGCCACAGGCATTAGCATTCTTTAATGGAAAACGATTTGTACCATTCGTTGTAATTCTTTGGTCTACAGTTACTGCGATTGTATTATCACTTCTATGGCCATTCATCCAAAGTGGGTTAAATGAATTTGGTCGCTGGATTGCAGCTTCAAAAGATAGTGCACCAGTTGTTGCACCGTTTGTATATGGAACGTTAGAGCGTTTATTATTACCATTTGGTTTACACCATATGTTAACGATTCCGATGAACTATACAGAGCTAGGCGGAACATATACGATGCTAACTGGTTCAAAAGTTGGACAAGTTGTAGCAGGACAAGATCCATTATGGCTTGCATGGATTACAGATTTAAATAATTTACTAGCAAATGGAGATACGAAGGCATATAACGATTTATTAAATAACGTTGTACCAGCTCGTTTCAAAGCTGGACAAGTTATCGGCTCAACAGCAGCGTTAATGGGGATTGCATTTGCGATGTTCCGTAACGTTGATAAAGAAAAGCGTGCAAAATATAAACCAATGTTTTTATCAGCAGCATTAGCAGTATTCTTAACAGGTGTAACAGAACCAATTGAATTCATGTTCATGTTTATTGCTCCAGTATTATATGTTGTATATGCTATTACAACAGGACTTGCATTCGCGCTAGCTGATTTAATTAACTTACGTGTTCATGCATTTGGATTTATTGAGTTAATTACTCGTACACCAATGATGGTTAACGCAGGTTTAACAAGAGACTTAATCAACTTTGTTATTGTTTCATTAGTGTTCTTCGGTCTTAACTTTACACTATTTAATTTCTTAATTAAAAAATTCAACTTACCAACACCAGGGCGTGCAGGTAACTATATTGATAATGAAGATGAGGCATCAGAAGGAACAGGAAATGTACAAGACGGTTCATTAGCAACAAAAGTTATCGATTTATTAGGTGGAAAAGAAAATATTGCTGACGTAGATGCTTGTATGACACGCTTACGTGTAACAGTAAAAGATTTAGATGTTGTTGCACCAGAAGCACAGTGGAAACAAAATGGTGCTTTAGGGCTTATTGTAAAAGATAAAGGTGTACAAGCGGTATATGGTCCGAAAGCTGACGTATTAAAGTCAGACATTCAAGATATGTTAGGTGCGTAATAATATATGAAATTGCTAACTTTAAACTGTCATTCTTGGCAAGAAGAGAATCAAATAGAAAAGATACAATACCTTGCTAAAGTAATTCAAGAAGAAGGGTACGATGTCATCGCATTGCAAGAAGTAAGTCAGTCCATACAAGCTGAAAATGTATGCGGTAACAAGAAAGAAGATAATTTTGGACTTTTACTATTAGAAGAGTTAAAAGCGCTACATGTAAAAGATTACAATATTACTTGGGATTTCTCTCATATTGGTTATGACGTGTATGAAGAAGGATTAGCAATTATAACGAAGCATAATATTATAAAAGAAGATACGTTCTTCATTTCAGAAAACGAGGATACAACGTATTGGAAAACGCGTAAAATTGTAAGTGCAACAATTGCTTATAATGGTAAGGATATAACGTTTTACTCTTGCCATCTCGGTTGGTGGAATGATGAAGAAGAGTCATTCGAAGGTCAAGTCGATCGTTTGATGGAGCGTGTAGATAGCAATAAGCTCGCCTTCTTAATGGGGGATTTTAATAACAATGCTCGGTTGGAAGGCGAAGGTTATGAGTATATGATGCAAAAAGGGTTGTATGACACATATGAATTAGCAATAGAGAAGGATGAAGGAACGACTGTCCAAGGTGAGATTGCTGGTTGGGATGAAAATAAACATAATTTGCGAATCGATCTAATATTGTGTAACCAAAGTAAAAAAGTTCATTCTTCAAAAGTTATTTTCAATGGTACAAACAGAAATGTAATTTCAGATCATTTCGGTGTAGAGGTTCAATTGGATATATAATAGAAGAAATCCTCACAGAGAATAAAAGCTGTGAGGATTTTTTTTAGGAATACAAGTATTTCCAAGAGAAAATACTTGTATTTTTTATGACATTTCATATATATTTGTTATTATTGAATGTAAAACCGATTTGGTCATTTTGTATTCATACTTTGACTCACTTCGTTATATAATGAAGTAAGTGAAAGTTAATGGGAAAAAATAGTACGTTTTTGGTTAATACACGATGTAGAAAGTGATATAATTGCAAAATGTATGTATCATTTTCTAAAGAAGGAAAAATATATAATTAGGTGATAACTTCTATGAAACAGATTTGGCGTATTTATAAGACAGATTTACGGAATGTAGCCAAACATTGGGCTGCAATTGTTATTGTTTTAGGATTAATGATTTTACCATCGTTATATGCATGGTTTAACATTAAAGCTTCTTGGGATCCGTATGGAAATACAAAAGAGGTTCCCATTGCAGTTTCCAACCAAGATGCAGGTTCTAATTTAAGAGGGAAAGATATTAATATCGGGAAAGAGATTGTAGACTCCCTTAAGAAAAACAAAAATCTTGGCTGGAAATTTGTAGATGAAAAACAAGCAATTTACGGAGTTGAGCGTGGGGATTATTATGCAAGTATTACGATTCCAAAAGACTTCTCTGAAAAAATCGCAACTGTTCTGGATGAAAATCCGAAAAAACCAGAACTGGATTACTATGTGAATGAAAAAGTAAACGCGATCGCACCGAAGATTACAGCAAAAGGTGCATCAGGTATTACAGAAGAAATTAGTAAAAATTTTGTTAAAACAGCAAACGGTGAGATTTTTAAAATTTTCAATGACCTTGGAATCGATTTAGAAACAAACTTACCAAGTATCGAGAAAGTAAAAGATCTTGTCTTTAAGCTAGAAGCGCAGTTCCCAGAAATGAATACACTCATGGATAAGGCGTTAGATGATGCAACTCGAGCAGAAGATGTTGTGAAAGTAGCGCAGAAAGAGTTGCCAGTTGTAGAGAGTGTTATGAATGATGGGCAAGAAGCGTTAGGGAATTTAGATAAGTTCTTTGCAAATAATGATGAAACTTTAAAGAACGCACCTGGAACAATGAGAAACAATTTAACTGTAGCAAAAGATGTAATGGATAAGGCCAATGCTTTTACGAACTTTTTAATGAATCCAGGGATAGACCTTTCTGGTATGAAGGGATTACCGGAGTTCCCAGCACGCCCTGATCTTTCAAAGATGAATGATGAAGGTTATAAAAACATTGCAAGAAACATTAATCAAACAGTTAATAACGTTTTAAACTCAGCACGTGCAGGAACAGCATATGGAAAAAGTGTTGTGAATGGATTGCAAAATGGTCAGTTTGATCCAGAAAAGGCAAAACAAGACCTTAATGCGGTTTCTGAAAATCTTCAAGGGCGTACAGATAGTATTGCATATCTTATTAATGTATTTACTGAACTTCAAAAGTCAGCGACGACTGATTTTGGTCAAAGCTTTTTCCAAGGGCGAGTGGATCGCTTAACTAAGCTAAAAAGCGGTATGGAAAATGCAAACAATGGTATTAAAGATATTGTAAATGTTATTGGTACAGGACAAGAAGTAAAGAAAGATGTAACAGATGTAGCGAATCAAAAATTAGATGCAGCAAATGGATTAATTGATCAAGCGGAAAAAGATTATAATGAAACGTTTGTAGCAGATTATAAAAAAGCAGTCAGCACAGTCGATCAAGCTAAAGCTGATGCAAATGAAGCATACGATAGTGTGAAAAATGAATATGAAAAGGCAAAAAATAATTTAGAAGGTGTTATAGCAGACGTAAATAATAGAGGTGTTAATGGATTAGATAGTACAAAAGTAGCTTTAAACGATTTAAATGGTCAACTACAAGCTACTAATAATCTAATTGGTGATGCGATTCCGGTTCTAGAAAGCACAAATAAGGTATTAGCAGATGTAAATAGCGGAAAAAACCTTAATGGCGGAATTGCAAAATTGAACAAAATACAAAATTCTGTTCAAAAAGGTATAGATGCAACGAATAAAGCAACTACACTAATTAATAATGGACAGAAGCCTACAAAAGAGGTTGTAGAAAGCATTAATGAAGCGACTAAAAATGCTTCAGCTCAATTAGGCGATTTCTTAGCAACATATGATTCAGAAATCGTTCCAAACTTTAACACAGCAATTGAACGTACGAAACGTATGTCTAAAAACACATCTCAAATTTTAAAAGAGGCAGACAAAAAGCTTCCAGATGTTAAAAAATTACTAGAAGATTCATCAAAAGGCTTAGTAGACGGTAGAAAGAAATTAGTAGACATTAAAGCTGAAATGCCGGAGACTGAGAAAAAGATTAAAGAATTAGCAGATAAAATTCGTGATTTTGAATCTGAAGAGGATTTAAAAGACATCATACGCTTATTGAAAAACGATGTTGAGAAGCAAAGTGATTACTTTGCGAATCCAGTAAATTTAAAAGAAAATAAATTATTTGCGATGCCGAACTACGGTTCAGCGATGTCACCATTCTATACAGTGCTTGCATTATGGGTAGGCGCATTATTAATGGTTTCATTATTAACGGTAGAAGTACACGAAGAGGGCGCGAATTATAAGAGCCATGAAATTTACTTCGGACGTTTATTAACATTCTTAACGATAGGTCTTTCACAAGCGTTTATCGTATCGATGGGAGATATATTCTTACTCGGTACGTACGTAGTCGATAAGTTCTGGTTTGTGTTATTTAGTTTATTTATTGGTGGAGTCTTCGTTTGTATCGTATACTCACTCGTTTCTATTTTCGGAAACGTTGGGAAATCGATGGCGATCATTTTACTTGTACTACAAGTAGCAGGGTCGGGCGGAACATTCCCAATTCAAATGACACCGAAATTCTTCCAAGCAATTTATCCGTTCTTACCGTTCACATACGCAATTAGTGCAATTCGTGAAACTGTTGGCGGAATGCTTTGGGATATCGTAATAAGAGACTTACTTGTGTTAAGTGTTTTCGTAGTAGTTATGATCGTTGCTGCGTTATTACTGAAAACACCAATTAACAAATCAAGTGAAAAATTTGTTGAGAATGCAAAAGGAAGTAAAATCATTCACTAAAATAAAAGGTTCCTACCGATAGAGGTAGGAACCTTTTTGTTTAATCAAATTTTAATTTTTTTAATGCTTCCGCGAATGGGTTATTTAATGGTTCTTCTTCTTTTTTCTGTTGTTTCATATATTTTTGAACGTCGCGTTTATCGGCTTTGTTTCCAGATTCTTTTTTACGTCGCTCTTGGAATGTTGATAATTTCTCGCGATAGCCACATTTACATGCGAAAATTTGGCCTGCACCCTCACCACGTAATTCTAGTTTCTTTTTACATTGCGGACAGCGAGCATTTGTTGTACGAGATACATTTTTACGATGACCACATTCACGGTCTTGGCATACGAGCATTTTTCCCTTTTTTCCATTTACTTCTAGCATTGGTTTACCGCAATCTGGACAAGACTTCGTTGAAATGTTGTCATGTTTATATTTCTTATCACTCGATTTAATTTCAGAAACAATTTCTTTCGTATAGTTCTTCATTTCCGAAATGAATACTTCTTTCTTTAATTTTCCTTTTGCAATTGCTTCAAGTTTTTGTTCCCACTCACCAGTTAGTGTAGGTGATTTTAATTCTTCTGGTACTAAATCAAGTAATTGACGACCTTTTGATGTAATGTGAATATCTTTACCACGTTTTTCAATTAAGAAAGAATTGAAAAGTTTGTCGATAATATCTGCACGTGTCGCTACAGTACCTAATCCACCAGTTGATTTTAACGTATCAGCAAGTTGTTTATTTTGCGTATCCATATATTTTGTAGGATTCTCCATTGCTGAAAGTAAAGTTGCTTCATTAAAGCGTGCAGGTGCTTTCGTTTGACCTGATGTTTGCATAAGTAACTTTACAGTTAATGTATCGCCCTTTTCAATGTGAGGTAGAATCTGCTCTTTTACGTCATCAGTTACATCATCGTCTTCAAATCGATTTTCGTATACTTCCTTCCAACCAGCATGTAAAATCGTTTTTCCGCGTGCAATGAATGTTTCATTGCCGACCTTTGTGCGTAACGTTAGTTGTTCGTATTCGAATGCTGGGAATAAAACAGCTAAGAAACGTTTTACAACTAAATCATAAATTTTGCGTTCTTTATCTGTGAATGCTGCGAAGTTAACGTATCCTTCTGTTGGAATAATCGCATGATGATCGCTTACTTTACTATCATCAACAAATGATTTGTTAGGTTTGATAGGCTTTTGTAATACTTTATGTGCGAAGGGACGGTATTCTCCAACACCACATGCTTTTAGACGTTCTGGAAGTGTTCCGACGATATCAGATGAAATGTAGCGTGAATCTGTACGAGGGTACGTTAGTACTTTATGCTGTTCATACAATTTTTGCATAATATTTAATGTTTCTTTAGCAGAGTAACCGAACTTTTTATTTGCATCACGTTGCAATTCAGTTAAATCGTAAAGACCAGGAGAGAATGACTTCTTCTGTTTCTTATCAATTTCCACAACAGTAGCATCTTGTTTATCTAAACTTTTTACAATACCATCGATTTTTTCTTTATTAAAACTACGGCTATTGCCATTTGCATCTTGCCAAGTAAGTTTGAGCTTCTCCATTGTTTGAGCTTCGATGCCGTAGTAAGTTTGAGCTTTGAAGTTCTTTATTTCATCTTCACGACTAGCAATCATAGCAACAGTAGGGGTTTGTACACGACCACAATTTAACTGAGCATTAAAGCGAGTCGTTAAAGCACGAGTTGCATTAAGACCGATATACCAGTCAGCTTCTGAACGTGCAACTGCTGAAGCGTATAAATTGTCATAGGCTTTACCTGGTTTTAAATTTGCAAAACCATCTTTAATTGCTTTATCAGTAACGGATGAAATCCATAGACGTTTGATTGGCTTGTTAATTCGAACCTTATCAATAATCCAACGAGCAACCAATTCTCCTTCACGTCCAGCGTCTGTTGCTACAATAATTTCATTTACATCTTTTCGAAGTAGCTGACTTTTTACAGCATTAAATTGTTTACCAGTTTGTTTAATAACCGTTAATTTCAAACGCTCAGGTAGCATCGGTAAATCTTCTAAATTCCACTTTTTATATTTCACATCATAACTTTCTGGATCTGCTAATGTAACGAGATGACCTAAAGCCCAAGTTACAATATATTTACTACCCTCAAGATAGCCGTTTCCTTTTTTATCACACTTCAGTACACGAGCAATATCTCGTGCAACGGAAGGTTTTTCAGCGATTACAACGCTTTTTGACATATTAAAAACATCCTTTCAAATTTCCATAAGTTAAATATAGCATACATCTTCTTGAGATTCAGTTTCGCTCCATATTTGATCGGTTTTTAGTGGGATGAACAAAACACTCACTGATTAAAGTTTCACTTGATTATGTTTATTGTTATATAGGTTGCTTCTATATGAAATAGAAAAGTAAAGAACTTGTTATTTTACTAGAATAAGAGTAGACTTTGAAGTAGATGAATAATAAGCACATGGGAGTTTGTGGATACAAACTGAGAGTATGACTAGTCCGTCATTGACCATTTGAACCTGTTGGATAATGCCAGCGTAGGGAGAGTGTAAAAGCACATGTTCAGGCACTTTGCGTACGCGCAAAGTGTCTTTTTGTGTATCTCCCATCATTATAGTTAGGAGATGAAAAGGATGAATATGAAAGAAATTAGTAAAGTAGTGGATTTGGTGAGAGAATCTAATCCGCTCGTTCATAATATTACAAATGTTGTTGTAACAAATTTTACTGCTAACGGTTTGTTGGCACTTGGAGCATCGCCTGTAATGGCGTATGCAAAAGAAGAAGTAGCAGAAATGGCTAGCATTGCTGGAGCGTTAGTATTAAATATGGGGACACTTCGTCCTGAAGAAGTAGAAGCGATGTTACTCGCGGGTAAATCAGCAAATGCGAACAATGTGCCAGTACTATTTGACCCAGTTGGTGCAGGAGCAACTTCGTATCGAACAGAAGTTGCGAGACATATTCCAGCCGAAATAGATTTAGCAATTATCCGCGGAAATGCGGCTGAAATAGCAAATGTTATTAATGAGAAATGGGAAATTAAAGGGGTAGACGCTGGTACTGGAAATGGCAATGTTGTAAGTATTGCAAGGCAGGCAGCAGATGAACTAAATACAGTTGCGGTCATTACTGGAAAAGAAGATGTTGTTACAGATGGAGAGAGAACTATTGTTATTCGAAATGGTCACCCTATTTTAACGAAAGTTACGGGAACAGGTTGTTTACTAACTTCTGTAATAGGAGCATTTGTAGCAGTGGAAAAAGATTATGTAAAAGCAGCAGTAGCCGCATTAACGTTTTATGGTGTAGCTTCGGAACTGGCAGCTGCTAAGGCGGTAGAAAAAGGGCCTGGTAGTTTCCAAATTGAATTTTTAAATCAATTAGCGAATACAACTTCAGGTGATATTGAGAAGTATGGGAAGATTGTGGAGTTAGAGTAAGAGGGAGTGAAAGAAATGGCACGCATTGAAATAGATAAAATGTCTAAGCTATTGCAAGTGTATTTTATTATGGGAAGTAATAACTGCACGAGGGATCCTTTAGCTGTATTGAAAGAAGCGTTAGATGGTGGAGTGACACTTTTTCAGTTTCGCGAGAAGGGGGAAGGTTCTTTAATCGGAGAAGATAGAGTGCGCTTTGCAAAAGAATTGCAGACGCTTTGTAAGGAATATAGTGTTCCTTTCATTGTAAATGATGATGTAGAATTAGCCATTGAATTAGATGCAGATGGTGTTCATGTTGGACAAGATGATGAAGGAATTACATCTGTTCGTGAAAAAATGGGAGATAAAATTATCGGCGTATCTGCTCATACAATTGAAGAAGCACGTTTTGCAATCGAAAATGGAGCGGATTATTTAGGTGTTGGTCCTATTTTCCCAACGAGTACGAAAAAAGATACGAAAGCGGTTCAAGGAACGAAAGGATTAGCTTATTTTAGAGAACAAGGAATTACAGTGCCAATCGTTGGTATTGGTGGGATTACAATTGAAAATACAGCGGCAGTTATAGAGGCGGGTGCGGACGGTGTTTCAGTTATTTCAGCAATTAGTTTAGCGGAATCTGCGTATGAAAGTACGAGAAAATTAGTTGAAGAAGTAAAGAGAAGTTTGTAGGGAAGGACGTGTAGTATTTTAAGTGCTACATGGAGAAATAGACTGCCCCAAAATTTAAACAAACATTTGATTAAAAAAGCACAAACCTTTTTAAATAAAGGTTTGTGCTTTTTCTTTAAAACATAATTGAAATTAAGAGCATTCCAATTCCGATAGAAGTAAATGTTGCAATTAGGCCCGGAATCATAAAACTATGATTTAATACGTATTTACCGATACCTGTTGTACCAGTACGGTCAAAGTTAATGGCAGCAACGATTGTTCCATAGTTTGGAATGAAGAAATATCCATTTACTGCAGGGAACATCGCAATCAGTAGCGCTGGTGGAATACCAAGAGATAGTCCAAGTGGCATTAAGGCACGAACTGTTGCTGCTTGGCTGTACAGTAAAATAGATAGAATGAATAGTGCGATAGCAAATAGCCAAGGTGCACTTGTTACTAAATGCTGAATGGATCCTTGAATCATATTTAAGTTTCCATTAAAGAAAGTATCTCCCATCCAAGCGATACCGAAAATAGCAACAACTGCTGTTGCTCCTGCTTTAAAGACGTTACCAGATACAATGCTTTCTACATTTGGTTTACAGAAAATAATAATAAGAGCCGCGATAGTTAACATAACCATCTCAATTGTGTTCGGCATGGAAAGACGGGCTAACTTCCCATCAACTATCCATCCTGGACGAAGTGCTTCAAATGAACCAAGAAGTACAACAAGGAAGGTTCCTACAAGGAAAAGGATAACTGATAATTTTGCGCCCTTTACACCTACAAATTCTTTTTTCTCTTCAAGCTTAGGAATTAATCCTTCTTTTAATCGTTTTAAGTATTCAGGGTCTTCATTTAATTCTTTTCCCATCTTACTAGCAACAAATGCAGCTATCATACAAGCGATGAAAGTAGAAGGGATACTTACTTTTAAAATATCTAATAAGGTGATTTTATAGTCAGCTAACATTGCTAAAAGTGCAACTGTTGCAGCTGATATAGGACTAGCTGTAATTGCTTGTTGGGAAGCAATTACGGCAATTGACATTGGTCGTTCTGGTCTAATTCCGGATTCGCGAGAGACTTCAGCGATAACAGGAAGTACAGAATAAGCAACGTGACCAGTTCCTGCACAAAGTGTAAATAAATAAGTAACAATTGGAGCAAAGAATGTAATGCGTTTTGGATTTTTTCGTAATGCCTTTTCAGCTAGATGAACAAGGTAGTCCATTCCTCCAGCGGCTTGCAAAGCACCAGCAGCTGTAATTACTGCCAAAATCATAAGCATTACATCGATAGGAGGCGCCGTTGGTTGTAAGTGGAAGACAAAAACGAGTATTGCCATACCAACTCCACCCATTACTCCTAAACCAACTCCGCCTAGGCGTGCACCAATAAAAATACAGAGTAACAAGGTAAGAAATTGTAGCCAAAACATGATAAACTACCTCCGAAATTCATTAGTTAAGATATATTCGAATAGTTTAATTTGATTGAAAATTAAATAAATACCCGAAGAAATCCTTGTTATTTATACATTTTTTATTATATAACACAAAAAAAGTAACATTCACGTACTTTTTGAAATTATTTTGAAAAAGCAATGCATTGAAAATTTGTATTTATATCTCTAAATAAGTAGACATTTTGATTTATATGTTGTAATCTTTGAAAGAGAATAAATTAATTCTCATAGAACTCCCATATCGTTCAACTCGTTCAGCGAGAAAGGCAAACTGATGGAAACATGAGGACGCAAAACTACAGGAGCTAAGGTCGAAAGGCTACGCTAGCCAGTTACCGGACGGATAGGGTTGGTCTTGGCCAATGCTTTTACATTGGCTTTTTTTTATTCTCGAACATATTGAGAAACATTTTCAAACAAAATATTCATATATTTTGTTTTTTTGTTTATGTTGATTAAGGAAGGTGGATATTAATGAAAAAATATTGGCATAAGTTATCGTTCCTTCAAAAGAACGTCTTATTAACCGTATTAGTTATTTTGACACTTGTTGGAAGTATGGGTGCATTAAGTTTCAACATGTTTCAAAATAGTATGATGTCTTTATTTGAAAGGCAGTCTATTGAAACAGGAGAAATAGTATTGAAAAAACTGGATGTAGAATTAGTTAGAGACATGGCGAAAGATCCTACAGCCGAAAAAGTGAAAAAAGAAAAGTTAACAGAGAAATTAGATGAAGTATCAAAAGAATTGAAAAGCGTTGGACAAACGTATGTTACAGGAGCAAAGCCGAATGAAAAGCGAGAATTACAACTCGTTGGTTTGACTACAGAGTTAACAAATGCGTTTCCTATAAAGCCGGGAGATTATTATGAACAACCCGCTCATTGGATGAAGGCATACGATAAAGTGATTGATACGAAAAAGGCTCAAATGACAGAAGTATATGAAGATGAAATAGGTTCGTGGGTGACAATATTAGAACCAATTACAGATGGAGAAAACAATATTGTTGCAATTATTGCGGCTGACTTAGATGCTTCCATTGTTCCTATTACAAAAGAGAAGTTTATGATACAGGGCTTACTCTTCATCATTATTTCATTAGCAATTGCGACTATTACTCAATTCTTTATCGTGCGTCACTCGCTAGCTCCATTAAAAGATTTACGAGAAGGGTTACGTAAAATTGGTGAAGGTGACTTAAGTATTAAATTAAAAGAAAGACCAGATGATATTGGAATTATTAATGTTTATTTCAATAACACGATTGAAAAATTTAAAGGGATTATAGATAAAGTAAGGCAAACTGCTGAGCAAGTTTCTTCTTCTTCACAAGAATTGTCGGCGAGTACAGAGGAAAACAGCATGGCAGTTCAAGAGATTGCAAGTTCTATTGAAGGTTTAAGAGTAGGGGCACAGTCTCAAAAAACTTCAGTACAACAATGTTTAGGAATTGTACATGGAATGGAAGATAAGGTAGAAGAAATAACTGGGGCTGCAAAACAAGTTGCGGTTGCTTCTGAAGGTATGGAACAACATTCAATTGAAGGTAATGAAGTGATTGGACAAATTATTAATCAAATGAGTTTAATCCAAAATGCAGTACAAGATTTATCTTCCATCATTTATTCGTTAGAAACAAGGTCAAAAGAAATTAGTGATATCGTAACTGTAATTACAGGTATTTCAAATCAAACAAATTTATTAGCTTTAAATGCTTCTATTGAGGCTTCACGTGCTGGAGCAGCTGGAAGAGGGTTTGCAGTTGTTGCTGATGAAGTACGAAAATTAGCAGAACAAACGGAAGCGTCTGCAAAAGATATAGCGAAATTGATTGGTGAAACACAAGCTGAGACAGAAGATGCTGTAGTTTCCATGCAAAAAGGTTCAAAAGAAGTAGAAACTGGAATTTCGCTTGTTCAAAGTAGTGGAGATTTCTTTGAAAAAATCTCAAAATCAGCGCAATCTGTTACAGATCAAGTAAAAGCTGTTTCCGGTAATTCGAGTGACATTTTACAAAATAGCCAGAATATTGTTCAAGTCGTAAATGAATTATCACATATTGCAAATACTTATGCTAACAGCAGTAGTAATGTTGAAGAAAGCATGAAAGAGCAAGAAATATCAGTACAAGATATTGCAGAATTAGCGACTTCTTTAAGTTGGCTTTCTCAGGAATTACAAGAGCTTATTGGTGAGTTTAAAAGCGAATAAGGAGAAAGTTCAATTCTAATCAAGGGGGTATCTCCGCTACTGATTATGAATTGAACGAATCTGCCCTTTAATAAGGGATGAAAAAGGTGTGAATTTTCACACCTTTATTATATTTAAGAGAGGAATTTACATAAATATGAAATTAGCAATTTCTTATAATGAGATGGTAAAAGAATTTTTAGGAAAAGTAGAAGGAAGTATTAAAATACCTAAAGATGTGCAAGGAACAGAACTTAGGATAAAAAGGAAAACGGAACTGTTTTCAAATTTGACTCACATTGTAGATTTAATAGGAGCGACTGTAACGTGGTTATATCATATTTCTAAAGAAAAACATATTGTCGTGCTTTATCATGTAAGAGGAAATTTATTTCCAATTACTATTGAAGTTTCTAATTTTCTCTCCTATGAAAGTTTAAATTTACAAATTGAAGAGCAACTGGAGCAAATTAAAGAAATGAATGAGGAAGAAATAGAAGAGTTTCAAAACGGTAATACATTATATGAAATGTCACCTATTATTATTGGTGAAACATATTATGAGCTAAAAGACACGAATACATTACAATTTGTATTTAGTAAAAATATGCAAAGTGTAGAAATAATATTTAATAGTGTTAATTGGAAAGAGACAACGATTACTCGTTATGCACAACAAATACAAGGTGTTTTAGTTGATATATCACAAAATACTAATAAGTATATAAAACATTTTAATATTATTACAGAGGCCGAGATGGCACTTTATAGTCAAGTGAATGATACGACAGCAGTATATCCTGAGAAAAGTATCGTCGATATGTTCTATAATACTGTTACTCAATTTCCAAATCGTATAGCTTTATCTTCAAGGGAAGGTACTTTAACTTATGAGGAGCTAAATAAAAAAAGTAATCAAATAGCTCATATGTTAATTAAAAACGGCGTCCAATTAGGAGACTATGTTGGAATATTTATGAAACGTAGCATAGACACAGTAGTAAGTATGGTAGCTATATTAAAAGCTGGTGCAGCGTATGTTCCGATTGATCCAGATTATCCGGAAAGTAGAATACAGTACATTATTCAAGATAGCCAAGCGAAAGTTATATTGATGAAAGAGACGCCTATAACATGTGATGGGGTTCAAACAGTTTCATTGTATGATAGTGAAACTTATGAAGATATAGATGTAAAGTTGTCTATTCATTGTGATGATGTAGCTTATATGATTTATACATCGGGTTCAACAGGGAATCCAAAGGGAACGATGTTAGCACATAGAGGCGTTGTTAATCTGTACACTTGGATGAAAAAGCAATATGAATTGACAGAAGAGGATGTATTTGCTCAATTTCCTTCCTTTAGTTTCGATGCTTCTGTATGGGAGTCATTTGCTTCTTTATTCTGCGGAGGAAACTTGTATGTACTATTAGAGGAAGAGCGATTGTCTGTAGAGGCATTTGCAAATGCAATCTATAAAGTGAAAGCAACTTCAATCTTGGCATTAGCAACAATTTTTGTTCGACAAGTAGCAACTTATTTAGCAGAAGAAGATATATATAAGCTAGCTTCCCTAAAAAGAATTGCGATTGGTGGTGAAATGTTGCCTGTAGAGGTTATTAAATTGTGGAGAGAAAGAATAGGTACAAATGTTGAAATTTATAATGTATACGGACCGACAGAATGTACTGTAGTGACGACAACCTATAAAATACCTAGTCAGTTAAATGAGGATGTTGCGAGTATTCCCATTGGTAAACCATGTGCTAATTATCAAGTTATGATTTTGGATGAGAATATGAATCTTTGTCCAATTGGTGTACCTGGTGAATTATATATAGATTCAGTGGGATTAGCAAAAGGGTATTTTAATAAGCCTAATAAAACAATTGAAGCTTTTATTCCGAACCCTTTTAATCCTATAGTTAATATATATAAAACAGGTGATATCGTTAAGTTGCTAGAGGATGGAAATATAGAGTTTTTACATCGGAAAGATGATCAAGTAAAAATTAGAGGACATCGTATTGAACTAGGAGAAATCCAAAGTAAAATTTCTCAAAAGCATAATATAAAAGAAAATGCTGTTTTTGCTAAGAAGAGTAAGGAAGGTAGCCAATATTTAATCGCGTTCTATACAACTTTAAATAAAAAAGAAATACCAGAATTAGTTTATCAGTTACAAGAGCAATTACCAGATTATATGGTGCCATCTAAACTAATTTATATTAATGAATTACCACTTACACCTAATAAAAAGATTGATGTTAAGAAGTTAGCTCAGTTAGAAGAAAAGTATGAACCGGTTCGGCTACAAGAATATGTTGCACCTTCTAATAAAGCAGAAAAACAAATAGCGAACGCCTGGGCGGAAGTATTAGGAATTTCAAAAGTTGGAGTGCATGATGATTTCTTTACAATTGGTGGACATTCATTAAAAGTATTACGAGTCTTAACATTGTTAAAAGAAGATTTCTCACATTTAACAATTCAAGATTTCTTTAAAGAAAGAACGATATATGGATTAGCTCGAATTGAGCGAGAAGTAAAAGTAGAGAAAGAAGAAGTATTTCGTGAATATAAAGTGATTCACGAGCCAGATACTATCACGTATGCAAACGTTTTGGAAGAAACCCAGATTTCAAATGTCTTTTTAACAGGAGCTACTGGTTATTTAGGATCACACATATTATATGAATTGTTGAGAGATACATCTGCTACTATTTATTGTTTAGTAAGACCAACCAAAGATGTGCAGCAAAGAATTATAGATACATTAACAGGCTACTTTAATGATATATGTGAAGAATGGTTACAGCGTATACAGGCCGTAGCTGGTGATCTGGGAGAAGAGTATCTTGGGATGAGCGAAGAAGAATTTATGTTCATCAGTTCTAAGATGGATACGATAATTCATTGCGGTGCAGATGTAAGACATTTTGGAGATGTAAAACAATTTGAAAATATAAATGTCCAAGGAACTAGCCGTATGCTAGCATTAGCGGAGAAAGGTGCTACATTCCATTTTATTTCTACAATTGGTATCCCGTTAGAATTAGCGGTAGATCAATGGGATACATACATGAAAACTGGTGATTTTAATTACAGTGTAGACTTAGAGAATGTATATTCAAATAGTAAACTACAAGCGGAAAACATTGTTCGTGAAGCAATGAAAAATGGTTTGCGCGGAAATATTTATCGTGCAGGTAATTTAGCATGTCATTCAGAAACCGGTTCGTTCCAACAAAATATTGAAGGAAACGCATTTTATCGTCTTATTAAAACAATGCTATTAATTGGGAAAGCACCAAATGTGAAGTGGAAAGTTGATTTCACACCAATTGATTTTGCTAGTAAATCAATTGTATCGTATTTACAAGATGCGCAAATTGTAGGAGAGACGTTACATATTTGTCATCCACATCAAATTGAGTTTGAACAATTTATACAGCTAATTGGAGAGTGTGGATACAATCTTGAAATGGTTCCACTTTCAGAATATGTAAATACCGGACTTGCATTAGCGAAGGGAAATGAAGTAATAGCAGAGTTAATTGCTTCTCAAGTTGCAGGAGATGGAGCACAGCAATCTGAAATTGTAATGGGTACGCGTAGAACGAATGAATGGATTAAGAAAAAAGAATTGATAGTACCAGCAATTAATAAAGAATTTATACAGCAGTTATTAGCTCATGGTGAAAAAGTTGGTTATTTTCCAAAAATAATGAAATGATTATGCATGCTTTTGTTTGTTCAATAAAATAAATCATGCTACAATGAAAACGAATTAAGGACCGGGGAGCCAATTGGCTGAGAGGATGTAAGTAAACATCGACCCTCAACCTGATCTGGATAATGCCAGCGTAGGGAGTTACTTAAAGTGATGTAGCATATGTTATTCTGTAATAACTTGCATACAAGGCTTTCCTACGCAGTAGGAAAGCCTTTTCTTATTTTTGAAATTTAATTTTATAAGGGGGATTTTATTATGTCACAACAAGTTACAATGTCATTTTCAGTAGTACCACAAGCGAAAACGAAAGATGTATATTCTGTTGTCGATAAAGCAATTGAAGTTGTGCAACAATCGGGAGTTCGTTATGAAGTAGGGGCAATGGAAACAACTTTGGAAGGAGAATTAGATGTACTTCTTGATGTCGTTAAACGTGCGCAACAAGCTTGCGTCGATGCTGGAGCAGAAGAAGTGATTACTTCTATTAAAATCCATTATCGTCCAAGCACTGGTGTAACGATAGATGAAAAGGTTTGGAAGTACCGTGATGAATATGCAAAACCAGAAGCAATCTAAACTTATTACAACTATTTGGCTTATCCTTCTCATTGCGATATGGGAAGGATCTGTTTCATTATTTAAAATCGAACCGTGGATTTTACCAAAGCCTTCTGCCATTGTTCAAGAATTAATTGGGATGAAAGATTTACTATTACCAAATACGATGCAAACACTGCAGGAAGTTATAATTGGACTATTCTTTGCAATTTTATTGGGGACGAGTATCGCAATTATTATGGACGTTATACCGTTATTTCGTATTTTAATAAATCCATTGCTCGTTATTTCGCAAACAATTCCAATTGTTGTACTTGCACCGCTATTTATTATTTGGTTTGGATATGGGATGTTGCCGAAAGTAATGGTCGTAATACTCGTTTGTTTCTTCCCAATTGCGCTTAGTATTTTAGAAGGTTTTCAAACAGTAGATAAAAATATGCTGAAACTGTTACAAACAATGAAGGCGACGAAATGGCAAGTTTACCAGAAAGTAAAATTTCCAGCAGTGCTCCCATACTTTTTCTCAGGTTTAAAAATTGCAGTTACATATAGCGTAATGGGGGCAATTATCGGAGAATGGCTTGGTGCAAGTGAAGGATTAGGCGTTATGCTTACGAGGGCTACAAAATCCTTTTTGACTGCCCGAGTATTTGGTGTTGCAGCAATCATCGTTATGGTGACATTATGCCTGTATTTTATCGTAGAGTTTATGGCAAGAATAACAGCACCATGGATATATAGAAAGGACGGCAGAAAATGAAAAAAGGTTTGAAAGTTATGTTAGCTGCCTTAGTAGCGGTAGGTGTGGCTGGATGTAATCCGGCGAAGAAAGAAGAAAGTGCAAGTAAAGATCAAAAAGTAAAAGTAGTATTAGATTGGTTTCCAAATACGAATCATACTGGCTTGTATGTAGCGAAAACGAAAGATTATTACAAAAAGCAAGGATTAGATGTAGAAATTATTCAACCAGGTGACAATGTAACAGCAGAGCAAATGATAGCATCAGGAAAAGCAGACTTCGCAATAAGCGCACAAGAAAATGTAACGTTAGCTCGTGTAGAAGGAATTCCTGTTGTATCTGTAGGAGCGATTATTCAGCATAACACTTCAGCGTTTGCATCGCTTAAGAAAGACAATATGACGTCACCGAAAGATTTTGAAGGTAAACGTTACGGCGGCTGGGGAGGACCAGCAGAAGAAGCGACATTAAAGACGATTATGGATAAACATCAAGCTGATTTTAATAAAGTTGAAAAAATCATCTTAGGACAAACAGATTTCTTTAAATCAATTGGCCGTGATGCAGATTTCGAATGGATTTATTACGGTTGGGATGGTATTGAAGCGAAGCGTCAAGGAAAAGAGTTAAATACGATTATGGTGAAGGACTTAGATCCAGCGCTTGATTTCTATAGTCCTGTTATTATTACGAGTGAAAAACATACGAAGCAAGATAAAGACTTTGTGAAAAAGTTTATGAGTGCAACGACAGAAGGTTATAATTTTGCAATTAAGGAACCGAAAGAGGCTGCTGATATTTTAATTAAAGCTGTTCCAGATGTGAATAAAGATTTAGTTCAAGAAAGCCAAAAATGGTTAAGTACGAAGTATCAAGATGATGCTAAAGCATGGGGAGTACAGAAGGAAGAAATTTGGACGAATTACATGAATTTCTTATATGACAACAAAGTTATTAAAAAGAAAATCGATGTAAAAGATGCTTTTACAAATGAATTCCTTCCAAGTGAAAAATGAGCGGATTACAAATAAAAAATATAGTAAAATCTTTCGACGGAAAGAATGTATTAGAGAATATTAGTGCCTCTATACAAGAGGGAGAGTTTGTTTCCTTTGTAGGACCGAGTGGTTGCGGGAAAAGCACATTATTAAACATGATTGCAAATGTTGAAAAACCAACAAGCGGGAACGTAACGTATAACGATAAGCAAGTACAAGAGCAAGATGTTGTTAGTTATATGCCACAACAAGATTTATTGCTACCGTGGCGATCAGCTTTGCAAAATATCGTTCTTCCGTTAGAAATTGAAGGAAAGCCGAAAAAACAAAGGCTGACAGAGGGAATGGAAGCATTAAAGCAGTTCGAACTAGATGAATATGCAAACCATTATCCAGATGAATTGTCTGGTGGTATGCGTCAAAGAATTAGTTTTCTGCGCACATATTTATGTGAAAAGCCAATTATGCTGCTTGATGAGCCTTTTGGTAAATTAGATGCATTTACAAAAATGGAAGTACATAGCTGGCTTTTAAACTCTTGGCATCAAGAGAAGCAAACAATCGTTATGGTTACACATGACTTAGATGAGGCAATCTTGCTTTCAGATCGCGTATTTATTTTATCTCAAAGACCAGCGTCAATAGTTGGCGAGGTACAAGTGAAATTACCTAGGCCGAGAACGATGGATATGTTAACATCACTCGAATTAAAAAAGGATAAAGAAGAGGTTTTAAGTGTGTTAGCTCCTTATATGAAAAAATAGAAAAAGCTGATGTTTTAATTTTAGACGAACGGACTAATCATTTGGATGTAGAAACTAAGATGGCTTTATAGGAAGCATTACAACAATACAAAGGAACGGTTTTAATTGTCTCACATGAACCTTCTTTCTATGAATCGTAGATAACAAAATTATGAAATATAGAAGAATGGAATGCTGAACAATATGAATAAAGAAAAGGCATTAGCTTTTATGAGCTAATGCCTTTTCTTTATGATTAACATGATTTTCGAGAACTCTTACATGAGAATTGTATGAAGAAGCACTCTTATGGTGCGCTTATAAGCGTGCTTTTTCTTTTGTTATATTTATAATACGAAAGCCTTTCCCTAACAGGTGACTATCTTTCTTTATATATATAGATAGTTCAAAATGGAATAAAAATAATTCCTTTATGTAAAGGATAATATGGATATTATAGGAAGACAATAGAAATTAAAGGAAATTCATGTAAAATTCAAATGAACTTCATATAAACTTCATATTAGAAATTAAATATAATTATAATAGGTTATTGTGATATTTTTGATTTTTCATAAAATTAAAAGTTTGAATTTAGGAGGTATTGCTCAAACCTAAATTCAAACTTTATTGAAGTAATTAATGGATATTACGTCTAGTTTTCGCTAATGACGGCATTTAAAAGTTCGGCAGGATTACCTGTTCCTGCACCGCCAATTGTAATAGATCCACCAGGAGGAATTTCACCATTCCATCCTGCGTTCGTAATTACATAATGATTATTTGTTTTACTACTAATTTTAGAATCCCAAACTTGTGTTAAATTGCCGCTATAATCAAATTCTAATTTCCAATTTTTAATAGGAGTCGTTCCATTATTTTTGATTATAATCGAGAAGTTATAACCGCTGCCCCAATTCGAAGTGACTGAAAATGTAGCAGTACCATTTCCATCAGGAGGTGTCGTATTAGCTTCATCCGTTTTGACAGTAAGAGCGGTAGGTTGTGATTTATTTCCAGCAGCATCTTTGGCAATTACCGAAAATTTGTATTCCGTATTAGGTTTTAAGTTTTTAATTGTAATGCTATTTGTTGTTGTACTCCATTTCTCTTCTCCAGCAGTAATTTCATATTCCGTAACTCCTACGTTATCAGTAGATACAGTCCAGTTTAATTGAACTGAGTTTGAATTTTTATTCGTAACTACAATGTTTTTAACATTCGTTGGTGGCTCAGTATCTTTTTGACTAATAGGTCCACCAAGTAATTCTTTTACTAGCGTATCAAGTAATTTTGGACCACTGCAACTATATTTTGGACTTGTACGGCAATCTCCGCTTAGTTCCCAAAACATTGCTCCACTTAAACCTTTCGTCTTTATATAGTCTGTTTTGTATTTCATAGATTCATTGTCATCGTAGCTAATAAATGTGCCTGTAGTTGCATTATATAAGTAAGGTACTTTAGCTGTGTCATTCCAGTAGCGTACAAAACCATTTTTATTAACGTAATTGGCTGCTAAATCACCGTAATCATACACACCTGTGTCACCGGTAGAGTAATCATCCCAAGTACCTTTAGAAGCAAGTTTCCCATCACTACCTGGTTTGCAAGGTTGATATTGTCCGTTATTTTCTTTGCCACAACTTTTCCAGCCACGTCCGTAAAAGGGTACGCCTAATACTAGTTTATCGACTGGAACACCTTCATTTGTATAAACATTTATAGCACCATCTACGTAAAAATTCGTATTTGCTGCTGGGTCATTTGGATCCTTATATAGAGCTGCATTATGATTAGAAGTAGCTTCCCATCCGCCGTGGAAATCATATGTCATAATATTAATCCAATCGAGTATTTGAGAAATTTTCTTTAGTTCTGTATGATCAGCGTAGCGTTGACTTGCACCTGAAGCGATTGTTAGTAAATATTGTTTGCCATCTTCAGCACCTGCTTTATTCAAAGCATTTCGGACGTCTTGAAGAAGGAGAGTGAAATTTTGTTTATCTTCAGGACGATAACTACCACCAGGAATCGTTTCAACGCCCGGATATTCCCAGTCTAAATCTACGCCATCAAACCCATATGCGCGAAGAAAAGCTACTGTAGATTCAGCAAATACTTTTCTTGTTTTTTCATCAGCGGCCATATCAGAAAAGCGGTTAGACCAAGTCCAGCCACCAACGGAAATAATTGTTTTTAAGTGAGGATATTTAGCTTTTAATCGTTTTAGTTCCCCGAAATTTCCGCAACGGGCATATTTATCGCAATCTTCCCAAGTTGTCCCTGAGCCAGGATACGATTTGGTAACATCAGCCCATGGTTCACCGAGTACGAGAGTACCATTAGGAACCTCTTTATTTTGCAATGGTACACCAGATTCTTTACAGTTCCACGTTTGTTTATTTGGATTATCAGGATGAGTAGAAGGGTTTCCATGTTTTCCGTTCCAACAAATATCCGCGAAAGCATAGTTAAGGTGAGTAAGTTTTGATGCATCAATGTCAGCAACTTGATAATTACGTCCGTAAACGCCCCACGAAGGAAAGTATCCAACAATTTTTTGACTTTGCTTTGGTGAATCTGCTAATGCGAGATTTGGATTAATAAAATTTGTGAGAAAAAGAGGTAAGAAAAGTAGTAGAGATAGTAATAACAGTGTGAATTTTTGAGACCTCATAGCCATTTCTCCTTTCAAAATAAAAGATATATTTAAAGGCATACGCCAATAAATCAAAATGAATCTAGACGTATAAAACGTCTAGATAAAATGATCAGACATCACGAAGTCTATACAAGGGAGCTGGGGGTGATTAAATCGTAACAAATGTAAGATTTAGTGTAAACGCTTTATTAAATTGAAAAAGACTTTCTCAATACAAAAAGGCTTGAATACAAACTGTATATGAAAACGAAAGATCGGTATGGGAGGAAAAAGCTCATTATAAATAAATTTGAGAAAAAATTGTATGGAGCCAATTATTAAAGGCATAGAAAGATAAGGAAATATCATGTAAAATAATAGTAAAAATATGTAAAGGAGGGAATAGTGTGGATGTGTTTTTGAACATTGCTGAAGAAAAAATTCGACAAGCAATAAGGAATGGTGATCTTGATTATCTTCCGGGAAAAGGAAAACCACTACAATTAGAAGATCTTTCAATGGTACCTCCAGAACTTAGAATGAGTTATAAAATTTTAAAAAATGCGGGAATGATTCCACCAGAAATGGAACTACAAAAAGATATATTAAAAATAGAGGATCTAATTGCTTGCTGTTATGATGAAGAAGAGAGAAAGAGATTACGAGAAGAGTTAACAGCAAAAACGCTTCGTTTTCAGCAGGTAATGGAAAAGAGAAAGGTTAAAGATAGTTCAGCTTTTCGTATGTATCAAGACAAAGTATTTCGTAAATTACGCTAAGAGGGATAAGATGACTACATTTAAAACGATAGAAGAATTAGCGACCTATATCGAAGAACAACAATTGGTACTTCTGTTTATTAAAACGGAAAATTGTGGTGTTTGTGATGTTATGCTAAGAAAAGTAAATTGCGTATTAGAGAATTATGATTACGTAGAGAAAATAGAGATATTACTACAAGACATGCAGGAGATTGCGGGGCGATATGGAGTATTTACAGGGCCAACAATTTTATTATTTCATAATGGAAAAGAAATTCTTCGTGAATCACGCTTCATTTCACTTGAAAATCTAGAGAGAACCATTCAATTATTCGAGGAATAAGGGAGGCTTTTAAATGGAATTTATTATTGTCATACTATTATTTGTTGTAGTTGGAACAATCGTAACAGCAGTTCGATCGAACAAAAAGAAGGTAAATCTTACAAAACAAAATAACATTCATAATTCATCTAACAGCTCATCACCATTATTTTTCTTTGCTGGATCTGATAATGATAGCTCGCATGATGGCGGCTCACATGATTGTGGAGGATCTTTTGGGGGAGATAGCGGAGGAAGCTGTGGTGGCGGTGGTGATTGATAAAAATGCGCCTTATATAGGCGTATTTCTTGTTAAATTAGCATTTAAATTTGGAACCATACATATGATTCGAACTTGGTTTGAAAGTACGTTTTCTTAAATAAGGAATATAGCCTCTTGCGATAGAGGTTTTTGATTTGTTATTATTAGACTGAACGGTCGGTTTAAAGAGGTGTGAATATGAGAAGAAGCGCAGAAGAGATAAAGAAAGAAATTGCATATAAAGCAGAAAGTCTATTTTCACAGAAGGGCTACGCAGCTACATCTATGGAAGAGATTTGTGAAATTACAGAGCGAAGTAAAGGAAGTATTTATTATCACTTTAAAAGTAAAGAAGAATTATTTTTATTTGTAGTAAAACAGCATACGTATGATTGGATTGAAAAATGGAATGAAAAAGAGAAGTTGTATAGCACTAGTACTGAAAAACTATATGGTCTCGCGGAATATCATGTAGAGGACATACAGCAACCAATTTCAAATGCAATAGAGGAATTCTCTATGAGCCAAGTTGTAAGTAAAGAGATTCTGGATGAACTGTTAGCTTTAACTAGAGAATCATATGTTATGTTTGAGAAATTAATTGAAGTAGGTATACAGTCTGGAGAGTTCCGTGAAGATAATACTCGTGATCTTATGTATATTGTAAACGGATTATTATCAGGACTTGGAGTGCTTTACTACGAATTAGATTATAAAGAGCTGAAACGTATTTATAAAAAGGCAATAGATGTATTGTTAAAAGGAATGGCAGCTGAATAATAGGTCAGTTGCTTTTCTTACAAAATAAATTAGACCGAACGGTCGGTTTATGAAAGGGGAATGAAAATGAACGCTTTATTTAAAAACCGAGCATTTATGCTCGTTATGGCGTCTGATATTTTACAACAATTTGCAATTTGGATCAGAAATATGGCTCTTTTGTATTTTATAATGGAGCGAACGAATAATGATCCAGTTTCTGTTTCGTTGTTATCAGTTATGGAATATGCACCTATTTTTATTTTCTCGTTTATCGGTGGTGCGCTAGCTGATCGCTGGAATCCGAAAAGAACAATGGTCGCTGGAGATGTATTAAGTGTACTGTCTATTATAGGAATTGTCTTGTTGTTAAAGCTGGATTATTGGCAGGCTATATTTTTTGCAACACTCATTTCCGCGATTGTAGGTCAGTTTTCTCAGCCCTCATCTTCGCGTATATTTAAGCGCTATGTAAAAGAAGGAGAGGTAGCAAATGCGATTGCATTTAACCAAACATTACAGTCATTATTTCTGATTTTTGGACCAGTGGTGGGATCGCTTGTGTATACACAACTTGGTTTATTTACATCACTATATAGCTTAATCATTTTATTTTTGTTATCTGCTATCGCCCTTTCATTCTTACCAAAATGGGTTGAAAAAGAGCAGGTGGCGAGAGACTCATTAAAAAATGATATAAAAGAAGGTTGGAAGTATGTTCTTCATACGAAAAATTTACGTATGATTACGATCACTTTTACAATTATGGGTTTAGCTGTTGGATTAACGAATCCATTAGAAGTATTCCTTGTAATTGAACGTTTAGGTATGGAAAAAGAAGCTGTTCAATATTTAGCGGCAGCTGACGGAATAGGTATGTTACTCGGTGGTATTGTTGCTGCAGTTTTCGCTTCAAAAGTGAATCCGAAAAAGATGTTTGTATTCGGTATGGGTATATTAGCCATTTCATTTTTAGTAGAAGGGCTATCTACATCATTTTGGATTACTAGTTTCATGAGATTTGGAACAGGTATTTGTTTAGCTTGTGTTAATATTGTTGTCGGTACGCTTATGATTCAACTTGTACCAGAAAATATGGTTGGAAGAGTAAATGGAACGATTTTACCACTGTTTATGGGGGCAATGCTAATTGGAACTTCATTAGCTGGAGGATTAAAGGAACTAACTTCACTAGTTACTGTGTTTTGTATAGCGATGGCACTTATTTTATTAGCGATAGGGCCAGTTGTACGTATGCAAATAAAGAAAGAAGATATCGCTAACAAAGAGGCACTAACAAATTCATTAGCTTCAAAATAACTATTGTAAGGGAGCAATATTGCTCCTTTTTTCTTTGAGGAACTTTTGACAACTATATGAGCCAATTATATACTGATGTTGTAAAAACGATTTTACAGGTTAGGAGCAATGGTGTGAAAAATCAAATCTATGAATTACGCACTGAAAATAATATTTCACAAGGCGCATTAGCTGATAAATGTAAGGTTTCTAGACAAACGATAAATGCAATTGAGAATAATAAATATGATCCAAGCTTAGCGTTAGCGTTCCGTTTAGCTGAAGTATTAGGAACAACTGTTGATAAATTATTTTTGTACAAGCAGTAGAGTCGTTCATTATAAGGCGCACCTTTAAAAATAAAAAAGATCCTCTTCTTATGAGAAGAGGATCTTTTCTTATAGCGTTTTAGTCTTTGGACTAGGTGGTGTAACGGATGTATTATTTTCTGGAACTCTAGTTAGTAAGAATCCTCCGATAATAAATAGAACAATAATACTAAGAACACCAGCGTTTGTTTTTCCTGTTAATTGCGTTGTAACACCGACTAATACCGGACCCATAATTGCGGCAAACTTCCCAAATATATTATAAAATCCGAAGAATTCATTAGCAGATTCTTTTGGTACTAGTTTTGCAAAGTATGAACGACTTAGTGCTTGAATACCACCTTGAGATGTAGCAACTAACATTGCTAAAATCCAAAAATCAAGTGTCGTTTTTAAAAAATAAGCATATGTGCAAATAATGATATAAATAATGATACCGACATATAGCATTTTTTTGCCAGTAAATGTTTCAGATAATTTTCCGTATAGTAAAGCAAATGGACAAGCGACAATTTGTGTTACAAATAATATGATTAATAGATTCGTTGCACTAATACCGAGATCGGTTCCGTAAGCGGTAGACATAGTAATAATTGTATCGACTCCGTCAATATAGAAAAAGTAAGCGATTAGAAACATAAATACAGTTTTATATTCTTTAATATTTTTAAAAGTATCAGCAAGACGTTTGAAGCTCATTCTAATAGGTCTTGGATGACGCTCAATATAGTGTGTTTGCTCTACGTTTTTTAGCATTGGAATTGTAAATAACCCCCACCAAAGAGCTGTTATTGCAAAGGAAATTTGACTAGCAATGCCGACCGATAAGGGAATAGTTCCTTTTTGAGAAAGAATAATAAGAGCGATACAACCGATAAAAGGAATTGTACTCCCGATATAACCTAATGCAAATCCTCTTGTAGAAATTCGGTCCATTCTATCTTCAGAAGTGACGTCTACTAAAAATGCATCATAGAAAATGTTTGCTCCAGCAAAGCCGATTAAGGCGAGCATATAGCACCCTAGCAATAAGTACCACTGAGAGGTTGGAACGACTGCTAACATACTTGTAAATACGATACCGAGTCCAAAGAAGAATGTGAAAAAACGTTTTTTAAATCCTTTATAATCAGCAACTGTGCCAAGAATAGGAGCAAGTATAGAAATTAAAAGTGTTGCGAATGAGTTTGCATATCCCCAATATGCTGTTGAAGTTGCCCCAGATAGTCCAGCTTCTTTTGCAGCTGCTTTAAAGTAAATTGGAAATAATGCAGTTGTAATGACGAGCGAGTATACAGAGTTCGCCCAATCGTATAATATCCAGCTTTTTTCTTGTCTGGACATTTTTTTCATATAATGTTCCCCCTTAAATTTGTTTTACTAACAGTGTACAAAAATAAAAATTATAAAAAGAGAAACAGTGATGAATTTTACATAACTTTTACATATATACACAGTTCTTTACAATTGGAGTAAATCCTCTACAATTGCTCCGTCTGTTTCACCTAAGTGTAAACCGAGTAGTCTAGCGATAGTTGGACCTTCATCAATAAGTCTCATATACGGGACGGTAAAGCCACTTTTTATTCCTTTCCCAGCAGCGATAAAAATTGTTTCATAGTTAGGTTTTGTTGGAGAGTATCCATGCGTACCAAATGTATATTTTTTACTAGGCGTAACATCTTTTTCAGTAATTTCTTTTATAAAATCTCCTGTATAGTTTTCAGTGAAATAATACCCTTCTCGTGCTTCTAACATGAATAAACAATTACCGTCTGCACCGCAGTCTTTGGCAGCTTCATCATGAAGTATAAATTCAATTCCGTTTTGTTTATTTTGAAGTAGTTCTTCAAGGAGTAGTTGTACCTCCCGGATTGTATCCGTATCATTTTTGTCCTTTACATATACATAGGCAGAGCCGTCGCAACTTTGGCAATAGGCTTTCCAGTCTACTAATTTTCCTTTTTTATTAAGAGATATAAGTCCTCTTTGATAGAATAGCACATTTAATTGGATGGATTTGTTTTCACTTAAAGCGCTATGATCACCAAGGGCAATAATTGTACTTTCTTCGTATAGGTCACTTTCTTTTAGTGCTTGAATAATTTTCCCTAGACGTTCGTCGTGTCTCTGGATAGCAGCTGTTGTTTCGTTAGATTCAAAGCCGTGATAGTGTCTTTGTGTGTCTAGATCGGTGAAATGTACGAACATGACATTAGGCTTTTTCGTCTGGATTGTATGCACAGCAGAGGCGAGGACGAAATCATCCAGCTCTGGTTGTGATAAACCATTTCTTATATGGCCGAAACGACGATTTAAATCTAATTGGTATAGTGGGCTACCGCTAAATAAGGAAACTAACACTTGATTTTGCCAAGGTCTATTGGGGAAAATTTCTGGTAAATTGTAATCGATGTTCGCTCTTCCAGTAACAGGCCATAGAAGGGCAGCTGTCGTTAAATTTGCTTTGCGCGCTTCATCATACAATGTTGTTCCTTTTATTGATTTTCGGTACCAATGCCAATCAGGTGATTCACGCCCTGGTTGAAGTAACGTATTGCTAACAACACCGTGCTTGTTAGGGTAATTACCAGTTACGATTGTTGAGTGGCTTGGATATGTTACAGAAGGATAAATTGGTTCTACTTTTTCGACAACCGTGCCCTTTTTTATTAGAGATTGGAAATGAGGTAGTTTTTGTAGTATAGGAAAATCTAAAGCTGATAAACAGTCGAATGATAAAATGATGACGTGGTTTGTTAATGCTTTATCCATAAAGTTCCCTCCTGATTATATAAAACCTATTATTATATATTACTATTAACACCTAGTAATAAATATATATATATTTAGGTGAAAGTTTATTATTTATTTTCAGAAAAATTAAACATATAATTAAGTATAAGGGAATCTATGGAGGGAGGGAACACTATGGATTGGTTAGATGGATTTGGTATTTTTTACATCATTGGCGGAATCACGATTATCCTTGTATTTACTATTTCATATTTACTAAAGAAACGGTTTCCAGACAAACAGTTTGATATTATATTTGCACTTAGTTTAATACTTCTTTGCTTAGCGTCCTTTCCCGTTACAATGATGGTTATTGGTGGGTGGGAAGGAATGGGATATGGATTTATTGGTTTCTTCGTCCTAATTGGTACACTTATCGGTATGATTGCACATCAACTTGTGAAAATTACGCGGAAAAGCTACGTATAAAACTGCAAAAAATGAAAAGGATATATAAAAATAAGAAAATTAGCTATTGTTTTAAAAAAGAATTTGTATTATGATAATCAACAAATTTATTTCGTTATAACGATGAAAAAGGACTAGTACATGTTCAACCTTTTTAGCAGAGAGAGAATCCGTCAGGCTGAAAGATTCTTAAAAAGGCAATATGGAACCTGCCTTTGAGTTCTGCATATGCAGCGGGAATTTCCCGTTATCAAAAAGAGAGCATGCGCAATTTTTGTGCATGAATCAGGGTGGTAACGCCGGCAAAGCTCGGTCCCTATTTAGGGACGCGGGCTTTTTTGTATTTTCTAGAAGGAGGAAGACTGACTATGGCAAAAGAACAAGTGCAAGCCATTACGAAGATGGAAGAGGACTTTGCGCAGTGGTATACCGATATTGTAAAAAAAGCCGAACTTGTTGATTATTCAAGTGTAAAAGGGTGCATGATTTTACGTCCGTATGGTTATGCCTTATGGGAGAATATGCAGAAGGTGATGGATGAGAAGTTAAAAGGAACTGGCCATGAAAATGTATATATGCCAATGTTTATCCCAGAGAGTTTATTGCAAAAAGAGAAGGATCATGTTGAAGGATTTGCTCCTGAAGTAGCATGGGTTACGCATGGTGGAGATGAAAAGTTAGCGGAAAGACTTTGTGTACGTCCTACATCTGAAACTTTGTTCTGTGAGCACTTTTCAAAAATTGTGCAATCCTATAATGATTTGCCAAAGTTATATAATCAGTGGTGTTCAGTAGTTCGTTGGGAGAAGACAACTAGGCCATTCCTTCGTACGACTGAATTTTTATGGCAAGAGGGTCATACAATCCATGAAACGGCAGAAGAATCGCAGACTGAAACATTAAATATTTTAAACTTATATGCTTCTTTTTGTGAGGATTATTTAGCGATACCAGTTATTAAAGGGCAAAAAACAGAAAAGGAGAAGTTTGCTGGAGCAAAGGCAACTTATACAATTGAAAGTTTAATGCATGATGGAAAAGCGCTTCAAACAGGAACCTCTCATAACTTTGGAACGAATTTCTCTGAAGCATTTGATATTAAGTTTTTAGATCGTAACGGTAAGTGGCAATATGTGCACCAAACATCTTGGGGTGTATCAACAAGAATGATAGGCGGGCTAATAATGGTTCATAGTGATAATAATGGACTTGTAATGCCACCAAAAGTCGCTCCAGTGCAAGTTGTTATTGTACCGATTGCTCAGCATAAAGAAGGAGTTTTAGCAAAAGCAACAGAGTTACAAGGACATATTCAAAAGGTTGCACGAGTAAAAATAGATGCTAGTAATAAAACACCAGGCTGGAAATTTAATGAGTATGAAATGAAGGGGATTCCAATTCGATTAGAAGTTGGCCCTAAAGATATTGAAAAGAATCAAGTTGTACTTGTAAGAAGAGACACGAAGGAAAAAGAGTTTGTACCAATGGATCAATTAGAAGAACGTATTCCAGCATTACTTGAAGAAATTCATATTGCTTTATTTGATAAAGCAAAAGCATTTCGCGATGAGAATACGTATGTTGCGACAAATTTCGAAGAGATGAAAAAAATAGCTGACGAAAAGCAAGGCTTTATTAAGGCAATGTGGTGCGGGGAATTAGCTTGTGAAGAAAAACTAAAAGAAGAAGTTGGAGTATCTTCACGTTGTATGCCTTTTGAGCAAGAGCATTTAGCTGATGAATGTATTTGTTGTGGTAAAGAAGCTAAACAAATGGTGTATTGGGGAAAAGCGTATTAATACTTTTTCTGATAGGTGATAAAAAGGACTTTGAGCTGCATAATAAAATGCAATCCAAAGTCCTTTTTAGTTTTATAAAGTATTTCATGTATTCTTTAGATGGAAGTATGTTGCTCTTATTTTACGTTTTTACGACGAATAAACAGTAACATACCAATTAGGAATGTTGAAAGACCCATTAAAATAGATATAGGGTAATGCGTTGCGGTATTCGGTAATTTATCACCTTGTTTTTTCGTATTATCTTTTACATTACCCCCTTGAGAACCGTTGCCCTCCTGAGAATTGCTATCGCCTTTAACACGATTGCCACCTTGAGAGCCATTACCGCCGTGTGAGCCACTGCCACCAGAACCATCGCCACCAGAACGGTTACCACCAGAACCGTTACCGCCAGAACCGCTGCCACCAGAGCCGTTGCTACCAGAACGGTTACCACCAGAACCGTTACCGCCAGAACCGCTGCCACCAGAGCCGTTGCTACCAGAGCCATCGCCACCAGAACCGTTATCGCCGGAACCACTGCCACCAGAGTCATTGCCACCAGAACCACTGCCACCGGAACCGTTGCCGCCATCGCCACCAGAACCACTGCCGCTAGAACCGTTGCCACCAGAACCGTTACCGCCAGAACCACTGCCGCTAGAACCGTTGCCACCAGAACCGTTACCGCCAGAACCACTGCCACCGGAACCGTTGCCGCCATCGCCACCAGAACCACTGCCGCTAGAACCGTTGCCACCAGAACCGTTATCGCCGGAACCATTGCCGCCAGAGCCACTGCCATCAGAACCGTTACCGCCGGAACCATTGCCGCCAGAGCCATCGCCACCAGAACCGTTTTCACCAGAACCGTTTTCACCAGAACCGTTTTCACCAGAACCGTTTTCACCAGAACCGTTTTCACCAGAACCGTTTTCACCAGAGCCGCTGTCACCGGAACCACTATCGTCCTGAGAACCGTTATTTCCTGGAGGTTTATTATTATCCTTTGAGTTTCCTTCTGCAAAATGATCGCTATTTTGTACAATAGCGTTTGTTAATGGTTGGAAGTTTTCAGTTGCAGCATTACCGATATTTAAACCGCTAAAAAAAGATAGAGAGAGTGTTGATGCTAAAATGAAGATTTTCGTCATGGTTTTCCTCCTAAGAAATGAATGTTCCATCTAAAATACATCCCTTTGTAATATTTCTTAGGAAAAAGAGTTTTATGCAAAAAAAACTATATATAGAAAAAGGTGGTATATTTGTCAAAGCAGAAAAGAGTTAATGTAGATTTCCTACAAATAGGTGGAGAATTTACATTCATAACGGTAGAGGAAGTGGCAGTAGATGAAAGAGTATATAGCGTTTGATATTGGCGGTACGCAAATTAAGTATGGCATTATTTCAGAAGCAGGGAGAGTATTAAAGCGTAAAACAGTTGCAACAGAAATTCACTTAGGCGGAGAACAAATTATTCAAAAACTCATTCTTTTATCAAAAAAATTAATGAATGAACATACTATTGCCGGAATTGGTATTAGCACTGCGGGAATTGTTGATATTAATAAGGGAATTGTGACGGGAGGCGCGGATCATATTCCGGGATATAGTACTATTCCTATTATTGATAGATTGCAAGAGATATTAAAAGTTCCAGTATCGATTGACAATGATGTGAATTGTGCAGCGTTTGGAGAAAAGTGGAATGGTAGTGTAAGAGAGAAAGAGAACTTTATTATGCTCACCATTGGAACAGGAGTTGGGGGAGCAATTTTTATAGATGGAGAATTGTACCGAGGACATTCATTTAGTGCTGGTGAATGGGGGAATATGCTAATAGAAGGAAAAACGTTTGAAGAGGTTGCTTCGATTTCAGGATTAATTCGGCTTGTAAGAAAATATAAAGGCAAAGGCGAGTGGAATGGGAGAACAATTTTTGAGTTGTATGATAAAGGAGATAGAGAAGTTGCTCAAGCAGTTGGGATTTTCTTTAAACATTTGGCAATCGGAATTAGTAATCTTGCTTATATTTTTAATCCAGAAACAATTATTATTGGGGGAGGAATTACCGATAGAGGAAATGAGTTTTTAAAAGAAGTAAAAGAAGAGGTCAGTAAATACTTAAATCAAGAGATTTATAATAATTGTGAGATTGAACTTGCACAAAACGGTAATTGTGCAGGAATGATTGGTGCTATTTACCACTTATTACATCATCATAAGTAAATTATATGAATGTTTTCATATAACTGAGAATTTATCCTTTTTATCAATAGGTAAATAATGCTACAATATAAGAGAAGAATACAATATTTTCCGATATGGAAAATGCTTTGTAGAAAGGGAGAAACTTCATGCCTATTATTTTAGAAAAAGGTCAAAAGATCGATTTAACGAAAGGACAACCAAAAGTAGCAAAACTACAGGTTGGCTTAGGCTGGGATCCAATTGGGCAATCAGGTGGATTTCTGTCTTCATTATTTGGAAGTAAACCAAATATAGATTGTGATGCATCTGTTGTTATGTTAGAAGGAGATCGTTTTTTAAACAAAAATGATTTAGTTTACTTCGGAAACAAACTTTCTACTTGTGGTAGTATTATTCATTCAGGAGATAATTTAACAGGTGAAGGCGAAGGTGACGATGAAACAATCTTTGTAGAATTACATAAAGTCCCAAGTCGTATTAACCGTTTAGTATTCGTTGTAAATATTTATGACTGTGTAAACAGACGTCAAGACTTTGGTATGATTCGTAACGCTTATATTCGTATTCAAAATCCTCATACAGGTGAGGAATTAGCACGTTATAATTTATCAGAAAACTATGCTAGTAAAACAACTTTAATTGCAGGAGAAATGTATCGCTACGAAAATGAGTGGAAGTTTTCAGCAGTTGGAGAAGGCACGCAAGATAAAAACTTAAGTGAGATTGTATCACGTTATCAATAGGATAAACTAAGGAGGAATTTTTAAATGGCATCTATTTCTTTAAAAAAGGGACAAAAGGTAGATTTAACAAAAACAAATCCAGGTTTATCAAAGGTACTTGTAGGGCTTGGCTGGGATACAAATCGTTATGATGGACAAGCTGATTTCGATTTAGATGTTAGTATCTTTTTAGTAGGTGCGAACGGTAAAGTTTCAGGAGCAGAAGATTTCGTTTTCTATAATAATCCCAAAGGTGCGAATGGTGCTGTAGAGCATTTAGGAGATAACCGAACTGGTGAAGGCGAAGGCGATGATGAAGCGATTAAAATCGATTTAAAAAATGTTCCTGCTCACATCGAACGTATTTGTTTCACAATTACAATTTATGATGGAGAAGGCCGCAGCCAAAACTTTGGTCAAGTTTCTAACTCATTCGTACGTATTCTCGATGAAGAAAAGAATGCAGAGTTAATTCGTTACGATTTAGGAGAAGATTTCTCTATTGAAACAGCGGTAGTAGTAGGTGAATTATACCGCCATGCAGGTGATTGGAAGTTCAATGCAATCGGAAGTGGATTCCAAGGTGGGTTAGCGTCTCTATGTAATAACTTTGGTTTAGATGTAGAGTAATAGATTCAATTTATATATCCATTGGTGAAATGCATGTTTACTGATGGGTATATTTTTAAAGATAAAAATATAGAGGTGAATATAAATGGCTATTCAGTTACAAAAAGGACAGAAGATTGATTTAGGTAAGACGAGTCCTGGTTTAACAAAAGCAGTAATTGGTCTTGGATGGGATATTAAATCTTATGATGGCGGAGACGATTTCGATTTAGATGCATCTGCTTTTTTATTAGATGCGAACGGGAAATGTACGAAGGAAACTGATTTTATCTTCTATAATAATTTAAAGTCTCCTTGTGGATCAGTTTTACATACTGGCGATAACAGAACAGGTGAAGGCGAAGGCGACGATGAGCAACTTGTTGTAGATTTGAAAAAGGTTCCAGCAGACGTTCATAAAATTGCTATTACAGTTACAATTTATGATGCGGAAGGCCGTAATCAAAACTTTGGACAAGTAGGAAACGCATTCGTTCGTTTAGCGAATGAAGAGACGAACGAAGAAGTTCTTCGTTTTGATTTAGGGGAAGACTTCTCTATCGAAACAGCAGTTGTCTTTTGTGAATTATACCGTCATAATGGACAGTGGAAGTTTAATGCAGTAGGAAGTGGATTCCAAGGTGGTTTAGGTGCGCTTGTAAGAGCGTATGGCTTGGATGCATAGAAAGGAAACGATATTCGTTTCCTTTTTTTGACCTTTCTATAAATCTAGCAAAGAATAGGGGATAAAGGTAAGATGAGTATTTTGCAAGGAATCCTTGATACGTATGCTCAGTTTTTCGACTTGGACATGTGGATTAAAGTGTTGCAAGATCCAGTATCTTGGGGATTAATTGGTACACTTGTTGTACTTGAAGGGTTGTTATCTGCTGATAACGCACTTGTGTTAGCGGTAATGGTAAAACACCTTCCTGAAGAGAAACGTAAAAAAGCATTATTCTATGGACTTATTGGAGCTTATATATTCCGCTTTATTGCAATTGGAATCGGAATGTTCTTGATTAAATTATGGTGGGTAAAACTTCTTGGTGCACTTTACCTTGCTTGGTTATCAGTAAAATACTTTATTGATAAGCGTAAAGGTGCAGGTGAAGAAGAGGAAGCTCATGGTATGAACCAAAACAGTATTTTCTTCAGAATGTTCGGTGTCTTCTGGGGAACAGTTGCAATGGTCGAATTAATGGATATCGCATTCTCTGTAGATAGTGTACTTGCTGCATTTGGTGTATCTAATGAAGTTTGGATTTTATTATTAGGCGGAATGCTAGGTATTTTAATGATGCGTGGTATTGCCGGTGTATTCTTGAAATTATTAGAGCGTATTCCAGAGCTTGAAACGACAGCATACATTTTAATCTTAATTATTGCATCGAAAATGTTACTGTCTTTAATCGAGATTGAGATTAGTCATACACTATTCTTTATTATTTTAGTTGTAGCATTTGGAGCAACATTTATAATTCACTACATGAAGAATTCTGGACAAGCTAAAGAAGAAGTTGCAGCTACTAAAGAAGATAATAAATAATTGAAATGGGTTTGCTCGTTTTGCGAGCGCCCATTTTTTATAACAAAAAATAGTTTATAATAGAAGAAGGACTTAGAAAAAACGTAACTGTTTTTGGAGGTGAACTGTTGTGTTTTCACGTTTTACACTTCAACCATATGCATTAAAAGATGAATCAGATTTAAAGCAATTTGAAACGCTTTTAGAAAAACGTCCACAATATGAACTGACAGAGAATGAGATGAAATTTAGTTATATAGCATGTCGAATCCTTGGCGTTCCTAATGATGTAGATGAATATTTTAATGAACTGTTTGATTATAGTGAAGCGAAAGGAATCGAAGTTTTACACGAACAAAATTTAAACAAAGTGATTGATTCGGAAAAGCTTCGTCATATTCAAGAAGTGTTCGGATTACATCAAGAAGCACCAAATGGTCTGACAGTAAATAGGTTAGTTGCACACTTATCTGGGAAACAACTTTTACCGAAAGTAGACAATCCTGATTTACAGCATTACATACATACGACGTTTATTTCACTATTGAAATTATATGAGAAACAACATAATCAGTCGTTAAAGACAGAAGGCTTCCGTCGTTTCTTAATCGACATAATTAAACTAAGCGAAAATTATGTAGCGAAGTGGTTTTCTACGATTAATTATAAGAAACAGATGCCGCGTATCGTTTGGTATGGTGATGCACAGGAAAGCCGTATATATTTCTTATACTTTCTTATTATGCTCGGTTGTGATGTGCTTTATTATCACCCAGAAGGAAAAGATGGATTTGAGAATGTTGATGAAGAGGGAAGGACCTTTATTGTGTCTCATCCAGGCCGTATTTCTCTTGAACCATTTCCAGATCGCCGCCGCGAGCGTGTGGCAACAGTAGCGTATCAAGCTTCAAAAGAAATTGAGCAAGTACTTCACCACGATAATTCACTGCTGTACAAGCCGTGGCAATTCCGTTCCTATACGCCTGTAGCTCGTACACTAAAAACAACATATGATGAGCTCTTTTTAATTACGAAAGAAAAGGCGTTTGTACGCCCGACATTCTTTGTTGAAAATAAACATATTTATATCCCTTCTTTATTTGCGAAAATATCAGGCGTTTCAAAGAATGATAAAGAGTATTTTCAACGATTAAAGGCTGTTACATCATTTGATAACAGTATACTAGTTAATACATTCCCATTTACGAAAGAGCAAAAAGCAAACTTCCAATATCATTATCGAGATGCATTAGACCGTGGGGGGAAATTACATCCTGATCTAATTATGAATAGCCATTGGTGGCCGCATAAGCGTTTACCGGAAGGTTTACAACATGGGATTGCAGAAGCGATTATCCATACGTGTGAAAGTGAAATGTGCAAACCAATTGCGAAAGAGACAAAACAAGATGTAGCGCTATATGTTTTCGCGCAACTTTCTCAAATACCACCGAATATTTTAGAACAGCTTGAGAAATTTGATTATTCACAAGATGTGCCGAAAATTGTTATATTTAATAATGAGAAGAGTGGAGAGTTAACTCGTTCTGATGCTGTTTTATTACTATTTTTAAATCAAATTGGAGTAGATGTATTCCATTTCAATCCAACGGGAAGAAACGATATTGAACCGTATATTGAAGCGGGGGCATTTGATTCCCATTGGCTTGAAGAGGTTAATTTCGATCTTGAGTTTCATGGTTCATCAGCCTATAAAAATTTATCACAAACAATAAAAGGACTATTTCGTCCATTTTTATAAGGAAAGGGAGAATACCATATGAATAACCCAGTCGTACTAGATCCGAAAACAGAATTAAATGAGCAAACAGCACAAGATGTTCGCTTGCAACTTAGACAAGATGCGGATGTACAACGTATTTATAATGCGGTAGATATTAAAGATCAATTAGAATTAATTGAACTTGGAAAAGAACCTTCTATGGAAATTTCACGTTTTGCTGATCAAATTTTACATACAATGTCATTATCAAAGATAGAAGATTCTGGTGAATTATTAAAACAGCTTGGTAAAATTATGGACAGATTTGATAGCAAAGACTTTGCGGAAGAGAAAAGTGGTTTCTTCTCACGTATGTTCAAAAAAGCGGATAAAATGATTGAACAAATCTTTAGCAAGTATCAAACGATGGGCCGTGAAATTGATAAAGTGTATGTGGAAATTACGAAGTACCAAGATGAGATGAAAAAATCAATTGGTACGTTAGATGGCTTGTATGAGCAAAACTTAAAATATTATTTAGACTTAGAGAAGTATGTAGTAGCAGGAGAAATGCTATTAGAGCGTTTAAATACAGAATTAGTTCCGATGTATGAAGAGCGTGTGCGTAATAATGATCAATTAGCAGGTATTGAATTAGAGTCGCTTAAAAACTCGGTTGAAATTTTAGAGCAACGTATTGATGATTTAGAAAAAGCGCGTATGGTTGCACTACTTACAGCACCACAAATTCGTATGATTCAACGTGGTAATAATAAATTAATTGGTAAAATTAATACAGCATTTATTACAACGATTCCGATCTTTAAAAATGGTATCATTCAAGCGGTAAATGCGAAGCGTCAAAAGCTTGTTGCAGATTCTATGGCTGAACTGGATCGCCGTACAAATGAATTACTTAAGAAAAATGCACAAAATATCGCAACGCAAAGTGTAGAAGTAGCGAGATTATCAGGTTCTTCTAGTATTAAGATGGAAACACTTGAGGAAACTTGGAACATTATTTCAAGAGGTATGCAAGAAACACAACAAATTGAAGAACAAAACAAACGTGAGCGTGAAGAAAGCCGCAAGCGTATGGCTACATTAACTGAAAACATTAAAAAAGAATTACAAGGATAAAGTGAAACTTTAATCAGTGGGGTTTTGTTCATCCCCACCGATTATTAGCCTTCACCAATTGGACATTTAGGGGCAGTTAATCTACCACCTAACTTCTTTGCTCAAACTGAATTTTGAGGTGGGAGTTTTACTGCACGGAAAATAGTAGGGTAAATGAAAAGGCAATGAGGAATAGTCCTCATTGCCTTTTAGTTTCTCTTCACTAATTTAATAATCTCATTCACAATAAGTGGAATGATACTTAATAAGAGAACAAATCCCCAATCTCGCATCGTTAATGCATGTACACCGAATATATTTGCAAGGGGCGGGATGGAGATGATACAAACTTGCATAAGAACACCGATAAGAAGGGAGAAGACTAAATATTTATTGGTAAAGATCCCAATTGAAAAAATTGATTTCGTTCTTGAACGCAAGTTAAATGAATGAACGAGCTGAGAAAAACTAAGAACGACAAATGCCATCGTTTGAGCGTGTAATAGAGCATCGTCATCAATTCGTTCTGGGAAAAGAGGGAATAAATTTGTATCTCCAGTATAGAATTTTGCTCCGGCGATAAAAGCTATTAGCGTTAACAGTCCAATGATAACCCCATTGAAAATCAGAAAAGGAATGCTACCACTAAATAAACTTTCTTTCGCATGTCGTGGTTTTTCCTTCATCACATCTGGATTTTCAGGATCAACCCCAAGTGATAATGCAGGAAGTGTATCTGTAATTAAATTCACCCACAAAATGTGAATAGGTCGTAGAGGTGTTGCCCAGCCAAGTAAAATGGCTAAAAATAAAGCGATAATTTCTCCGAAGTTACAAGAGAGTAGGAAGAGGATTGATTTTTTTATGTTACGATAAATATTTCTACCTTCCTCAACAGCCTTCACAATAGATGAGAAATTATCATCTGTTAACACGACATCTGCTGCCCCTTTTGCAACGTCTGTTCCTGTAATGCCCATCGCTACGCCAACATCCGCTTGCTTTAAAGATGGAGCGTCATTGACACCATCACCAGTCATAGAAACGATATTTCCCTTTGCACGCAATGCCTTTACAATTTTTACTTTATGTTCTGGAGAGACTCTGGCGAATACATTTAAATGATTAATTTTGCTTGCTAGCTCTGTATCTGAAATGTTATCTAATTCAGTTCCGATCATAATTTCCGATATTTCTTCAGCAATACCAAGTTCTTTGGCAATTGCAAAGGCGGTATCTTTATGGTCACCAGTAATCATAACTGTGCGAATACCGGCTTTTTTACATTCTTTAATTGAATCTTTCACTTCAGTTCGCGGTGGATCAATCATACCGACAAGACCAATAAAGATAAGGTTTTCTTCAAGATGATTTATATCCATATCGTTTGAATCGTATTGTTTAAATGCGAATGAAAGTACTCTTAAAGCTTCTTGAGACATTGATCCGGCAGCTTCTAATATTTGATTTTTATCAGAATCAGTTAAAATCTCGATTTTGCCGTTTTTAAAAATATGGGTACATCGAGGTAAGAGCTTATCAATAGCGCCTTTCGTCATGCTATAGTAGCTTCCATCGTATGTATGTACGGTTGACATCATTTTACGATCTGAATCGAAAGGTACTTCGTTAACACGTTCATGTATTTTTTCTAAATAATCTTTTTGCATGTTAAAAGTGGTTCCAGCAACGAGAAGTGCAATTTCAGTCGGGTCTCCCGTTTGTGATTCGTTATTATAAGACGCATCATTACATAGCACCATATTTTCTAACAATAGACGTTGCGCATTATTATTTACATTTAAACTTTCTAAGCGATCGTATGTGTTATCACTATAAAAGTGAGTAACGGTCATTTTATTTTGCGTTAACGTACCTGTTTTATCTGAACAAATAATTGTGACAGAACCGAGGGCTTCAACAGCTGGTAGTTTCCGAATGATAACGTTTTGTTTAATCATACGTTGCACACCAATTGCAAGAACGATGGAAACGATAGCTGGCAAGCCTTCTGGAATAGCTGCAACGGCTAAACTAATAGCAGTCATAAACATTTCTAACGTATCCCGGCCTTGTAAAAAACCGATGAGGAACATAATGATACAAATAGCTACAGCGACAAAGCCTAAATATTTTCCGACTTGTGCTAAGCTTTTTTGAAGTGGTGTCATATCATCGTCTGCTTCATGTAAAAGGGTAGCAATCTTACCAATTTGTGAGTTCATTCCAGTTTCAACAGCAACACCGACGCCTCTTCCGTATGTTACAAGAGTAGACATAAAGGCCATGTTTTTTTGATCGCCGAGTGGTACTTGTTCATCACTTTGCATGGAAGGGTGGTAGATTGCATCTTTATCAACAGGGACAGATTCACCAGTTAGAGCAGATTCTTCAACTTTTAAATTTGCGGTTTCAATAAGGCGTAAATCGCATGGGATATATCGTCCGGCATCGAGCATAACGATATCCCCTGGAACGACGTGTTCAGATGGAATTTCTTTTAGTTCACCATGTCTCTTGACGATAGCTTTAGGTGTTGCCATCTTTTTTAGTGCCTCTAAAGCTTGTTCTGCTTTAGATTCTTGGACAACACCGATAACAGCATTTAAAACTACAACAAGCGCGATAATACTGGCATCCGCCCATTCACCTACAAAGGCAGAAATAAGGGCAGCAATAATAAGGACATATACGAGGACGTCATTAATTTGGGCGAAAATACGCTGCCATAAAGTGCGTTTTTGTTTTGTAGCTAATTCATTAGAACCGTATTGCTTTAAACGTTCACTTACAATTTCATCTGTTAAACCGTGTTGTTCGTTTGTTTCTAGGTCAATTAATGTTTGATCTTTCGTCTTACTGTACCAATTGCTCATAAGTAAGCACCTCCAGTAAAAACAGTTAGCAATGGTAGTGTTGCTATTATTTGTGAGTAGTATGTATGGAGAAAAAATCTAAGATGAGGTTCTACTTCTATTGTACAATATTTTACAGTTGGTTGAGGGAAAGAGATGAGTTGTCATGAATTTGTTGGAAATAAAAAAGAGCCTCATATAAGAGAGGCTTTTTTACTTTTTAATTAATGTACCTAATTCTTCTGTAATAGCTTGCATTTCACTAATGCTGAATGTTTCACGTTTCATAACATGATCATAAATGTCACGTAAATCTTCGTACATTTCTTCGTTAAAACTAGCAGCTCTCATCGCTCCAGCATTAACCATACGTAATTTTTCTTTAATAGCTTCGACCATATATTCAACGTTTTCTTCTGACTTTACGGATAAATCCACCGAAGTGTCCCCCTTTAAAATAACATAAGGCTATCTTAACATTTTTTATCATTTTCGTTAATGAATCTTTTCAATCCCATTAAATTAGTAGGGATTTCCTTTATATTTAATAATTGGTTGTTTATACTATAAGTATATATTAAGAAATGCACCAAGAAGGGAAGAAACAAAAGTATGGTTCAAGTATTGTTTGTTTGTCTTGGGAACATTTGCCGTTCTCCGATGGCAGAAGCGATTTTTCAAAATCTTGTCGTAAAAGAGGGACTTGAAGAGAAAATTGTCATTGATTCTGCAGGAACTGGAGATTGGCATGTTGGCCATCCGCCACATAAAGGAACACAAAAAATTTTAAAAGAAAATGCAGTCACTTTTGAAGGAATTAAAGCAAGGCAAGTAGAAAAAGAAGACTTAACAAAGTTTGATTATATTATTGCCATGGACAACAAGAATATAGCAGATTTAAAAAGTTTAGGTAAAACTGGAGGCTATATTGGTAGGCTGTCCGACTTTGTTCCAGACGGTGGCTGGACAGACGTTCCTGACCCTTACTATACAGGGAATTTCCAAGAAGTATATGACCTTGTAACAGAAGGGTGTGCAAAGCTATTAGCTTTCATTCGAAATGAACAAGGAATATGAGGAAGCTTAGAAAGAAATACTTTCTAACATAAGAAATGAAAGGGTGAAGGAATATGGCAAAGAAAAATAATATTGCTCGAAACATTGCGATTGGTGTAGCGGCAGGTGTAGCTGTATCCATGTTAAAGAAAGAAAACCGTGAAAAAGTAAAAAATACAGCAGAAAAAGCAAAAACAAAGATGATTGAAATTGGTGAAAATGCAAAGATCAAAGAAAAAGTGCAAACTGTTACAGATAAAGGACGCGAACTTGCTGATTTCAATGTGGTAAAAGCGAAAGTAGCAGAAATTAAAAAATTAACGCCATCTGTTGTAGAGACGTTAAAAGAAACGAAAGAAATTTTTAGTAAGAAAAAAGTTGAGCCAGAAGAAAAGCCAGAAACGATTGAAATTCAAGCTGTATCTCCAAAGGTAGATGAGCTGAAAGCAGAAGAAGAGCCAGTAGTTGCTGAAGATGGTGGTATGAAAGAAGCGCGTGAATTATTTATGAAAGACTCAAATGCAGTGGAAAAAAAAACTGAAGCGTACATTGAGTTAAAGCAAGATAAAGAAGAGAAGAAAAGCGTTTAAACATATATGAGAAAAATTTTAGAAAAGGTGAGAAGAAATCGTACTTATTCGTTTGGTAAAGATTTATATGACCGGACGATGCGCGATGATGTAGCGGGCTTGGCAGCACAGCTCGCTTATTTCTTCTTGCTTGCAATTTTTCCTGGGCTCGTTTTCTTAATTACGCTTCTTGGATTTATTCCCATTCAAACAGAGGATGTGCTTAGTTTATTAGAGGTTTATGTACCAGATGATGCAATGAACTTAATTGAGGTAAATGTAGATAAAGTTGTAAACCAGCAAAATGGTGGTTTATTATCATTTGGTTTATTATCCATGTTATGGTTTGCCTCAAATGGTGTTAATGCGGTTATGAATGCTTTTAACCGCGCTTATGACGTGAAGGAAACACGTTCTTTTATTACAACAAGAGCGTTATCAATTGTGTTTACATTAGCTATTATTTTTATGATTGTCTTTGCGTTAATTGTTCCGGTATTCGGACAAGTTATTGGAGCAGCAGTGTTTAAAGCACTCGGTTTATCAGATAGTTTTTCTTTCGTGTGGAGCATTACACGATTAGTAGCGAGTTTCTTCGTGCTATTTGCTTTGTTTAGTTTCTTATATACATTTGCCCCAGATCGAAAGTTAAAAAGAAGAGAAGTTATTTCAGGGGCGTTATTTGCTACTGTAGGATGGATTGTGGTATCGTACTCATTTGCTTATTATGTAGATAAGTTTGCGAATTACGCCAATACATATGGTGGTCTCGGTGGTATCATTATTTTAATGTTATGGTTTTACTTAACTGGATGGGTAATTTTACTTGGCGGTGAAATTAATGGTTTACTCCACCATTATAGAACCGGTGACAATAATTCCCGTAATGAATAATGAGCTCTTGTTCCATAATAAAAAGGAACAGGGGGGATATTTCATGAGTAATAATAAAAAGAACCATAATAATAAAAGTAATAATAAACAAAAGAGCAGTTCGCATCCAAAGCATAAAACGAGTAGCAGTGCGAACGGTCATAATAGCTATCATTAAAAAAAACGGGTCCTCTATGAGGGACCCGTTTTATTTGCTGCCTTTTAATAATCGTAAGCCATTCAAAATGACAAGAATCGTACTTCCTTCATGGCCAATAACACCGAATGGAAGAGCTAAAAATTGCAAGAAGTTTGAACAAATTAGCATGGCAATAACGGCTAGCGAAAAGATTACGTTTTGCTTCACAATACGGTTCATTCGTTTTGATAAACGAATTGCTTGGGAAAGACGAGATAGTTCGTTCTTCATCAGTACAACATCCGCAGTTTCTAAAGCTACATCTGTTCCTTCTCCCATTGCGACACCAATGCTAGCAGTAGCTAGTGCAGGTGCATCATTTATACCGTCTCCGACCATTGCTACTGTACCGTATTTTTCTTTTAACTTTTTAATCGTTTCAACTTTTGTTTCTGGTAAACATGATGCGTAATATTCCTTTATATTACTTTCAGAGGCAATTGCTTTTGCCGTTTCTTCATTATCTCCAGTAATCATAATTGCTTCGACACCAATGCTTTGTAATTCACGAATAGCAGCTATTGTTTCTTGGCGAAGCGTATCTTTTAAAGCGATAAGTCCAAGAATGCCTCCCTCATCACTAATATAAACGACAGTTTTACCTTCCTTTTCAAGTGAGGCAGAAATACCATTATGAAATGTTTTTGTTTCTTCACCGATAAAATCAGCTTTACCTATTTTATAAGCGTTGTTTTCGAATATTCCTTTTAGCCCAAAACCAGTTACATCTTCAACCTTTTCAGGTTTTTTTAATGTAATGTCGTACGCATGTTGTGCATATTTAACAATAGATGCAGCCAAAGGATGTGTAGAGTGACTTTCAATGGATGCTGTAATAGAAAGTACTTCTTTTTCTGTCATATTTTCTCGAACATATACATCTGTTACGGTAGGTTTTCCTTCTGTTAATGTTCCTGTTTTATCAAAGGCGATTGCTTTTACTGAAGCGAGGCGTTCTAAATGTATGCCACCTTTAAAGAGAATTCCATTTCTTGCTCCGTTAGAAATTGCAGATAACGTTGCTGGTGTAATGGCAGCAACGAGTGCACAAGGAGATGCGACTACAAGTAAGATCATAGCGCGATAAAACGTTTCATTCCAGCTCCAGTCAAGTAAGAAATGAGGAACGAACATCATAAGCGCAACAACGAGTAGTACACCTTTTACGTATGTTCCTTCAAACTTTTCGATGAATAGTTGTGATGGTGATTTTTCACTTTGTGCACTTTGGACGAGACGGATAATTTTTTGGAATAATGTTTGATCGCTTGGCTTCGTAATTTTAACTTCGATAGCACCACGTAAATTTACAGTACCTGCAAATACTTCATCGCCATGTCTTTTCTCATTTGGAATAGGTTCTCCCGTGATTGCTGCTTCATCAATATTTGTTTCACCGTTATGAATCGTACCGTCAGCGGGAACACGTTCACCTGGTTTAATTAAAATAATGTCGTTAATTTGTAACTCTCCAACAGGAACACGTTCTTCCGTTCCGTTGGAAATGCGTAATGCTTCTTCGGGTTGTAAGTCAAGAAGAGCGGAAATTTCTTTTTGGCTCTTACTTAATGTATAAGATTCCATAGCACCGCTGAGCGCAAAGATAAAGATTAAGATAGCCCCTTCTGCCCAGTAGCCAATAATTGCAGCACCAATAGCTGCAAAGAGCATTAGCATTTCAACATTTAGCTCTTTTTCTTCAATCGTATCTTCAATGCCTTCTTTCGCTTTTGCATATCCACCAACTATATAAGCAAGGATATAGCAAGTAATACCTACATTCATTACATCGTTCTTTGTGAATAACCAGCCAACTAAAATAAAAATACCAGATGCTACTGCAAATACAAGTTCATAATGTTTTTTTAATGTGTCCCATAAAGAGGGATGAGAAATTGGTTCTTTTGACTGTAACGTTTTTACTTCTGAGTTCATTACTACCCGCTCCTTCCGCATTCTTATTGAGAAAAATAATCAAAATCGAAACCCCTATAAAACGACGAAAGCTGCCATCCATAATGGATAGCAGCATTTCTGTTGAATCTGTTTTTAATAGTTCTTATGTTGTAATTATTCTATAGTATATCATATGTTTTTATGAGATGGTACGGTTTTGTTTCAAGTATAAACGGAAAACTTGTGTTTTCGCAACTCCTCTGGTATATATGAATATTGTTCATAAAAAGATCGGAAAGGAAGACAACAAGTGAAGACAGAGAAAATTTTTACCCATCCGATTGGCGTATTTATTGCTGCAATAGTAGCAACTTTTTTATGGGGAAGCGCATTTCCTTTTATTAAATTAAGTTATGTTGAACTTGGAATTCAACCACAAGAAGTTGGAGAGCAAATATTATTTGCCGGTTATCGTTTCTTTTTATCTGGAGTCATGCTCTTATTATTCTTTAAAGTGTTAGGAAAAGATATGAGCTTCAAAAAAGGAACAGGGAAACAGTTAATACAAATTGGTTTATTCCAAACGTTTCTTCAATATATCTGTTTTTACATTGGAATGAGTTATAGTTCAGGAATTGAAGGAGCTATCATTTCAGGAACATCATCATTCTTTCAAATTTTACTCGCCCATTTTTTATATAAAGATGATGCTCTCAATATGAGAAAATTAATTGGGGTATCTATTGGTTTTTGTGGCGTCATTTTAGTAAATGTGCCGAGTGATGGTAGCTTATCATTTCATTTTGGGATCGGAAGCTTATTACTTCTTAGTGCAGCAATGCTGTATTCATATGGAAACATATTAGCAAAAGAAGGTAGTAAAACATTAGATATTGGTTATATGACAGCATACCAAATGATTTTTGGTTCTACAGGATTATTATGTATAGGGGCTTTACAAGTTGGAGTCATGCCATTTACATTTAGTCTACATGCACTACTTATGCTAATTTATTTATCTTTCTTATCTGCAGCTGGTTTTTGCATTTGGAATACAATTATGAAGTATAACAAGGTTGGAAAAGTATCTATGTATATGTTCTTTATACCCGTATTTGGTGTGTTATTATCGAGCATGATTTTAGGTGAAGCAATTCATTCATTTGTGCTACTCGGTTTAGCATGTGTAGCCGCGGGAATCATTGTGGTAAATAGGACACCAGCTAAGCAAAAAATGGAGCAAGAAAAACAAGTAGCATAGAGAGCAGAAAAGCGATTACAATGGAAGAACAGTACTGTTCTTCTTTTTTTATAGAAAAAGGATAATAGACTAAGTGTAACGAAAAAAGATACAAAAAGCATTTATTGAGGAGAAAATATTATGAATCTACTTTACGTGGTGTTAATTGGGCAAATATTTCTTTTTTTTATTGGTGCAATTTATGCAATGGGGCAGACAAAAAGAACGAAAGATAATATGCCGTTACCTTTAGCAATTCGTCTTATTCTTAGTTTTTCTTTAACAGGTAGTGCAATTTGCATATGGTTACAAGATCCATCTGTAGAGTATAGTACGTGGGTTGCACTTGGTATGACTTTATCAACTGTGGGAGATTTGTTTATGGCTGGGCTGATTCCAATTGGTCATCGATTAATTGGAGGGATGGTTACTTTCGCTGTTGCTCATTGTTTTTATGTAAAAGCATTTTTGCAAACAGGAATTTCATGGAATGGTTTTTGGATTGGCTTACTCGTATATGGGCTCTTTCTAATTGTAGGATGGTTCTTCTTTATCCGAAATGATAAACAGGATAAGTTGTTTACGATAGGAGCTCTAATTTACGGATTGTGGGTTGGAGGAATGGCTTGCTTTGCATTCGCCTTATATTATGAAAATACAGGGATATGGTGGATACCAGCGTTTGGTGGCTTACTGTTTGTAATTTCTGATTTCATTATTGGCGTGACAGATATCGGAGGGCGTAAATTGAAGTATGAGCCACTTTGGATTTGGTTTACATATGTAGCTGCTCAAATGTGTATTATATATGTGGGATTATAAAAAGATACTCTCAAAATAGTGGATAGACTATTTTGAGAGTATCTTTTTTGCTTGTTAATTTGATCAGTATTTTTATTTTAAAATTTCTAATATTGTAATTTTATAATTCAGAATTTTGTAGAAAATCATCAGTCGTATTATTTATAATAAAAGTAAAAAGATGATGAGTTGGTGAAATGATGCAAAAGAAAAAAAGTTGGCGTGAATTCTTTGGAACTATTGCAATTGCATGTTTATTGGTGTTTTTGGCGAAATTTTTTGTGTTTTTTCCGACGACTGTAAAAGGAGCATCTATGAGGCCAACGTTGCAAGATGGAGATAAGGTGATTGTTAATAAGTTAGCAAAACAATTTGAAAGCTATGGGAGAGAAGATATTATTGTTGTGAAAACAGATAATTTTTATGTCAAAAGAGTGATTGGATTGCCTGGAGATATAATTGAGATGAGAAATGATCAATTATATGTAAATTCTGAAGTGAAAGATGAAGAGTATTTGGATAGTAATAAAAAACAAGCAGAAAAAAAACTTATGAATTTAACAGAGGACTTTGGACCGATTACAGTTCCTAAAAATAAGATTTTTGTTATGGGAGATAATCGCTTAATAAGTAAAGATAGTAGAAATGGTTTAGGTTTTATTGATAGAGAAGATGTGTTAGGAAAGTTAGCAGGCATTTATTATCCGTTTGAACATATGAAAATAATAAAGTAAAAAAAACCAAGCAAATTTTAGTTTGCTTGGTTTTTTTGTTAAACAGTAGGAGATTCGTTTGATACAAAGATATCTTCATGTTTCTTTGTAGTACTTAAAACAAATTTATGTTGTAGTAATTGTAGTTTAAATAACGCCAAAGGATCATGATATGTTTCTGGATTGCTTCTTAGCGTCGCTAATGTTTGCTCGTCTTCCTGTATCTCAAGTTGAGCTGCATCTACATTTTGTTTCAATATATTAAGTGGATCTTTGAAGAACATCATGATATCACGTTCTAATGCACCTTCAAATACTTCAAATTGAAGGAAGAATTGTTTGGAAATTGTGTGAGCAATTTCTGTATAGTCTTCTGTTTCAATATATTGTTTATATTTGTTGGCGAGCATAGATTGGTTTTTTTGCATATTACCAAATAATTTTCCGGCACTTTTTAAGAAAAACTGTGTCGGTGTAAAGCGTAATAAAATATTGATGTTCGTTACTGTAATTCGATTTGTCATTCGTGCAACATCTCGATTCCAATCATCTAATAATTTGAAATCGCAAGGAAGTTTCATACGTTCTTCTTTATATAATTTATTAAACGTTTCACTCATTTCATCTAAATAAGCTTGAGCTTGAATAAATTCATTATGTGCTGTTTCAATCCATTCTTGAATAGACCCAGTAAATTTAGGAAGAAGTACCTGTTGTACATGCTTTTGAACACGTTCATTCATTGCAGCATTTAATTCTTCATGAACTAGTTTGAAATCACTATCTTCTTGAACAAGATCAGAGCAACTCTGTAATAATTCAGGAATTTGAGAATGTATATCTCGTGTAATTTCTTCTTTCGTTAAAAGATAGGATTCGGTAATAGAGCGAATTTTATCTTTTTCAAGAGCAGTAAGGTTATTAATAAATCCAGTAAGTTTCACCGAGATGTGTTTATTCCAGCGTACGGATTTTACTAATGTATTTTCTAATTCCACACGTTCATTTATGAGATAAGCAATTGTCTTTTGTGTAAACCATATTAGCTTTTCTATACGTTCTTTTTCTATATCGCGTTTTGCAAGATTAGAGAGAATAGATTCTGTTACATCTCCAAGTTGCTGGCTACTCTCTTGCGAAGGAGAGTATGGGAAGAATTGTGCATCTGGAAAATGTACTTTAAGTTTACTAATTAGTTTTTCATTAGTAGTCGTATTATTTGTGTGTAATACGAAGTGAATTTGTAAGTTTGGTACTTGTTCACGTAAAGAAATTAATGTATCAATTTCTTTACTATGCAATGGTGAAGAAGAATTTAATACGTAAACAAGACTATCTGCTGCTTGTAAGTATTCAAAGTATGCATTGTTTTTATCCAATTGCTCTTGAATGGATGGTGTAAGAAGAAATGTAAACTTATTTTTTCTTAAAAACCTACTTGGTAGCTTAATTTCTATACATTTTTTCTCAAGTTCTGACTGAGCAGATGTAGCCGTTATTTGATGGAATTCATCAAGGTTAGGGATATTTCGTATATCTAACTCGGTAAATTCTGTTATTTCAGTTTGACTAGCGTCTTTAAATAGAATAGGAGTTGTTAAAGTTTCAGTTAAGATGTTCTCTCCCAATATTGAATTAACAAATGATGTTTTATCATGGTCACTAGTTCCAGCTATTAGTAGTGGTGTGACATTTAAATCACATAGTTCATGGACTAGTAGCGTAAATTGATGACTTAAATCTACATCATTTTTCTCAGCCCATACAGCGATTGTTTCGAATAAATGAGAAACTGTTTCCATATTTACATCTGCTTCAGCTGATGTATTAGAAAGTAAGGATCCAGCACTTTTTACGAGTAATGATTCTAAAGTTGTAGGTGAGACTTCATTCCATGCTAACACTGCTGCAGAGGCAACTAGAGAATCTTTTGCTTTCGTTAAACTAAACCAATTTGTTAATAAATTTGGTACAAGTCCGTTTAATTCATGCATAAAATGATTTCCGGTAATTAATGCAAAGTATGTTTCTTGATAGCGAGTAGAAATTTCATTCCAATCGTCATTATTGTCTGTTTCAATATGCAAGAATAAATGATTAATACTTTGAATCCAAGGAAGGTATAAGGATTCATGTTGATAGCTATTCCAAAGAGCAATAACAAGCTCTTTAAATTGAGCTTGATCAACAGCATATAGAGCTTTTAAAGACTCATAGAAATATTCAGGCTTAATATTTTTTGTAAATCCTTTGTTTATGTAATTTATTAACGTATCAAACCAGTGTAAAGATTGTGTTCGAATACCTTCTTGAACAGCTAGTTCGATAGCGTTGTTCCAATCTTCTTGTTTTTCATAGAAAGAACGTGCAATTGCAGTAATATTTGGATAATCCGGTTGGAATGCAACAGCTTCACTAATCGTCTTAAAAGCGAGTCCTAAACGATCTTGTTCGATATAAAGAGAAAGAAGTTGTAAGGAAACCTCCATCGTAAGAGTTGTATCTTCCGTTTGAATAGATTGATAAATTTCTTCTGCCTTTGGTAAGAATCCTAGTTCAAAATAAGCATCTGCAATATTTTTTGTCGCCCAAAGTGCAAGAGCATTATTTACTTTTTCCCATTTAAATATAGCTGCTTCAAAATCTTTATTTTGATAATAAAATTCACCTTGAGCAAATCGAATATTAGAAATGTTGGAGAATTCATTTTTAGATTCATTTATATATGCTTCACCGAGTACTTCCGATGCAGGAGTAGAAGTTTCTTCTGTTAAAAATGTTTTATAGTAAACTTTTTGAATAAATTGATTTTCAATGGTCATGTTCGTTCCCCCCTGTATAATTTAGAAAAATGATGTCGTATGTAAAAGGGTGTATGTTCTTTTAATAGGTAGAAGTTGCATTATATAGACCAAACTATGTTTTTGCTAGATATATCATTTTTCTTGAGAGTTAAACCGTTGCGAAAAGTAACTTTCCTTTATTGTAACAAAAAAACACGCATATGAATTTTTATTTTTTATCGGGTTATTTGCGGGCAGTAAGAATCTAATCTCAAAATTGTTGAATGTAAGTAAGTTATGTGGGAGTCGGGATGTCTGTAGAAGCAAGATTGGCATAGGTTAATAATTAGTAGAGGATGAACAAAACTCCCACTGATTAAAGTTTCACTTTATCTCTGTTAAAGGAAAGAATAGAAGTAGAGTTCATTATAAAAACAATGTATAGTGAATATGTATACCATGTTTGCCTTAAAGATAGAAAGGGTACAATGTGGAATAACGATCGTGCATAGGATGTGTCTTCCGAATGGAACAACATATTGGCGAGTTAATCGCGCATTATGGCTATTTTGGAATTGTTATAGCTTTGGCTGGTGGTATTGTCGGATTACCGATACCAGACGAGTTTTTATTGACCTTTGTTGGTTATAATGTTTCAAAAGGAGTTATGTCAGGAACTGCTGCTTTTTTAAGTGGGATGGCTGGTGCGATGTTAGGGATCACGTTAAGCTACATATTAGGTTTAAAACTTGGGCTCCCTGTTTTAAAGAAATATGGGCCGAAAATTAGAATTAAAGAACATCACATTGAAAAAACACATATTTTATTTGAAAAATATGGGCCATTTCTTTTAATGATTGGTTATTTTATACCGGGAGTACGTCATTTAACGGCATATTTTGCTGGGGTATCAAATTTGACACTTTGGCGTTTTTGTTTGTACGCTTACGGTGGTGCGCTCATTTGGATAAGTGTTTTTATTGGGCTTGGCTGGAAGTTAGGCGAGAAGTGGCGCTTCGTTGAGTATAGTTTACATCATTATGGAATATGGATTTTATTAATTTCAGCAGTTGTTACATGTGTTGTATGGTTGTACATAAAGAAAAAGAAAAACCGCTAATAGCGGTTTTTTTAGCTGAAAGCAATAAATAATACACCAGCTGTAATAAAGACTACACCAACACCGGTCATAAAGTTTAACTTTTCACCGAGGATAATCATAGCGAGAATGATAGAAAATACGACGCTTAATTTATCGACAGGAGCTACTTGTGAAACTTTTCCTGTTTTGAGGGCAAGAAAATAAAATAGCCATGACGAAGCACCTGCAACCCCACTTAATGTGATAAATAGCAGTGCTTTTTTATTTAGCAGTACGTCGCCGATATTTTGAAATTTACCTTGTATGATAATAACGCCTATCATAAATAATGCCATAATAATAGATCGAATTGTTGTTGCAACGTTTGCATCGATGCCGTCTAAACCAAACTTTCCAAAAATAGATACAAGGGCAGCAGCAATTGCTGATAATAGTGCAAATAAGAGCCACGAACTCATAGTAAAATTCCTCCAATCTTACAGTATTATACATGAAAATGATTCTCATGTATAAAGTTGAAGCAATTGAGCTTTATAGAAAGCGCGACTTCAACTTAACTTCTTGCTCCACCTGAATTTTAAGGTGGGAGTTTTACTGCCTGTAAATAGTGGGCTAAATAACGAAATAATCCCCACCTTATATTTTTAATAAGGTGGGGATTATTATACTACTCTGCAATTTCCTCATATAAAAAGTACGTTACATTATAAATATGTTCTACTTCATCGTCTGTCATAAACAGTAATTCGTCACGCTCAATCCCTTTTTTCTTTTCAATAAACTCAATCATATTTTTGCGTTCTTCTCTCTTCATCAATTTTATTTCTCCTCTCAATCTGTTTTAATACAGTTTATTTAAGTTACTGCTATTATATAACAGAGTCTTTGGAAAGTTCCACCTATTTTATTATTTTTTTTAAAAGAACTTTTCGACAAAACAAGCCCACCTAAGGGGGGGCTTGTTTTATTTTATAGTCGTAAAAACTCAGGCTCCGTCGTACCCGCACCATCAATGTAATAAATTGTGTCGGGATTGATTTTGATCAATACGTAATTAGGGTCTTCAGGACCGAGTAACCAACGTTTTAAGCTATTATTCCAAAACTTGTTTTTTAATGTTGAGTCTTCCTCGATTGAAGCTAACCCTTCAACTTCAATATAATCTTCATCTAATTTTTTTCCTTCTCGTCCGAGTAGTACATGGACATTAGGATTTTGTTCAATATCTGTTATCTTTTTTGATTGTCGATCTGTTGCAACATATAGTACAAAATCTTCATGGAAAAACATCATAAAGGCGCTATGAGGTTTCTCATTTCGTACTGTAGATAATACACCAGTACGTTGACCTTGAATAATAGTTGCGATTTTTTCTTTTAAGTGCATAATTTTAACCCCTTTTCACAATTTATAATTCTGTCTGTTTAAACAAGATAATTTAAATATCTTTCATACTGTTTTCTTCAATCCGATTTTTTAAACGTAATTGTGATGAAATCGGACAAGTTAGGAGAAGAATAATAATAATATTGAGGAGAAATACATACGATGGAAGGATGAAAAGCATGTTTAATAAAATATTTCTTATAGTAGCGCTTATAGGTGTACCACTATCTGTACTTGGAAAAACACTTCATTGGCCAGAAACAATTATGTTCGCTGTGTATTGTATTACGATTATCGCATTAGCTGGTTTTATGGGGAGAGCAACAGAGAGTCTAGCAATTGTTTCTGGTCCTAGAATAGGCGGGTTATTAAATGCTACTTTCGGTAATGCTGTTGAACTTATCATTTCAATTTTTGCACTTCAAGCAGGGTTAATTGAAGTGGTGTTAGCTTCTTTAACCGGTTCTGTACTTGGAAATTTATTATTGGTAGGAGGGTTATCTTTCTTTGTTGGAGGTCTTAAATACAAAAGACAAAGTTTTAATGTATATGATGCAAGGCATAATTCAGCTTTATTAATATTTGCTGTTGTTGTGGCCTTTGTTATTCCAGAGATCTTTTCAATGAAGATGGACGCTGGCAAGACGTATCAATTAAGTATAGGTGTTTCTATTATTATGATTATCATGTACCTTGCTGCATTACTATTTAAGTTAGTTACGCACCGTGGTGTATATCAACATAAAAGTGACGAAGTAGCGCATGAAGAAGAGCCAGAGTGGTCAAAAGGGAAGGCGCTCCTTATTTTAGCGATAGCAACACTGGCAGTAGCTTATGTGTCAGAGGCACTCGTACATACTTTTGAAACTGTTGCAAAGTCATTTGGTTGGTCAGAGTTATTTATAGGGGTTATTATCGTTGCGATTGTTGGGAATGCAGCGGAACATGCGTCTGCAATTATTATGGCTTATAAAAATAAAGTAAATATTGCAGTCGAAATTGCAATAGGCTCTACATTACAAATCGCCATGTTTGTTGCTCCTGTATTAGTATTGCTATCTATGTTCTTCGCGCAAAGGATGCCTTTAGTATTTACTATACCAGAACTTGTGTCTATGATTACAGCCGTTTTCTTAACGATTGCGATTTCCAATGATGGAGATACAAACTGGTTTGAAGGTGGCACTTTACTAGCGGCGTATGTCATTATGGGAATTGGTTTTTATTTATTATGAAAAATAGGCATAACAATTGCGCTCAGAGAAAACAATAAACGAAGTAGTATATATACCTACATAGGAAGGAGCCAGACAGGTGAAACGAGTATACAGCATATGTCTTTCAACTATGGTCTCGTTTATTTTATTATTTCCTAACATGAGTTTTGCAAAGACAACAGTAGGAACAAAAATGCCTTCATCTGTTTTAAATATTTCAAAAGACAATACATTTCCAAATGATGCGCAAGATTTGCCACGTTTACAACCAAGTAAATTTGCTCAAGAGCTATTGAAAACGGCTAATATTAAAATTGAAAATCCAGACTTAATTCGGATGTTTAATGAAACGACAATTTCAAATGCGCCGCTTGCAGTAGGGTATCGGGCAAAAATTTATTTGGGTCAATGGGCTTTACATTATGAATCAGTAGACACATCGATTAATTGGGAATATAAACAAGTGAATCGAAATGTGTATGATAATCGCGGAGGAGACCGTTTATATCCACTTCGCTATAAGCAAGAAACACAAAAGACGGTTGAAGGCGATTTAACAGCAGATATGAAAGATGCTGCAGATGTGAAAAAAATGATGCTTCTCAAAGCACTTGAAAAAGTACAATTACCCCTTTCGTTTAAAACGACCATTGGTTATGGTACTGGACATGAGCGTGTGTATAATATTAGTCCGAGTCAACTCGGATATTTATACGCTTATACACCAGCAGTAAATGAAAAAGGAAAAGTAACATTTGGAGAAGTGTATCTTGTATTAAAGGGAAATCAAAAAAGACTTGTTGTGAAAAATATTACTTCTCAAGGAATTGGAGCTGCTATTCCAATTCATGATCATTTGTATTTTAAATTCATTTCTTCTTCCCACTCGCAATAACATGAAAAAACGTCAGCTTATAAGCTGACGTTTTTTTATAATGTAATGTTTGCTGTTTTTGATAAGAAATCTTCTGTCGGATAGTAGCTGTTTTTTACAAGAACATTTGGTCCAAGACATTTTACTGCAGGACAGTGACAGCTTAATGATTTTGCAGTTTTTGAAGCGCTCCATTTTTCATACGCTTCTTGTAATGTGTTTGTTTGTATGTTTCCTAGAAGTGGAACATCACCAAAATCAGTAACGATAATATTGCCATCAAAAATATTTACATTTAAGCGTGAACGACCATCTGGATCGTTACGAACAGTTACATTTTTGCTCTCTTGTAACTTTTTAAATGTGGCAATGTCTCGCTCGTCATCGCTACAAGCATAGAAAGGTAAAGTTCCAAATAACATCCATACATTTTCATCGCGAATTTCTAGTAAATGCTCAATCGCATCACGAATTTCAGCTTTTGTTAAAATCTCTAGATTACTCGCGAAGTCACTTGGATACATTGGATGAACTTCATGACGTTTACAGCCCATCTCTTCGACGATTTGGCGGTGAATATGTTCAATATGTGGTAGAGTTCTTTTGTTTAACATTGTTTCGGCAGATACAAGTACACCTGCATCTGATAGAGCCTTACTATTTGTAATCATTCTTTCGAATAATTTTGCACGTTGTTCGTAAGTAGGCTTACGCTCCATCATTGCAAATCCGCCTTCAACGAAGTCATCAATTGTTCCCCAGTTATGAGAGATATGCAATACGTCTAAATAAGGAATAATCTGTTCGTAACGTGCTAAATCTATAGTTAAGTTAGAGTTGATTTGAGTGCGAACGCCTCGTTCATGGGCATATTTTAAGAGTGGTGTTACATAGTTGTCGACGGATTTTTTTGAAAGCATAGGTTCTCCGCCAGTAATACTTAAAGAACGTAAATGAGGAATCTCATCTAATCGTTTTAATAAAAGATCCATCGGAAGCGGATTTGGGTCTTTCGGCTGTAACGTGTAACCAACAGCGCAATGCTCACAGCGCATATTGCATAACGTCGTCGTTGTAAATTCAACATTTGTTAATAGTAGTTTGCCGTACTCTTCAAGGTCCATATACGCTTCCCATGGATCGTAAGAAGGAGTAATCGGCTTCATTTTTTGTGATATCGTCATATGAAATACTCCTTTGACTATTGAAATAACAATTTGTCCATTCTCTATAATAGAAGAATATGTGCTTTTTATAAAGTGAAACTTTTTAGCATGAAAAGAGAGAGGGCTTACATTATAGTGGATGACTGTGACAAAATTGATGAAATTTCATGCCCATAGCAATCGTTTTTGCGGTATAATAAAAGCAACTCGAATTAAAAGGAGAGTGCCTTCATGGGAAAAGCAATTCAAGATAAAGATACACAATTAGTATATTTAAAAGAACGTTTAAATATGTTCATTGAAGTAATTGATACAATTGAACCCGAAGAAGTAGAATTAGAAGATGTAGATCGTCTTCTTGCAATGTTAGATGAATTAGAATTAAAATGTGAGCAATTTAAAAAAGACGAATAATATATTAAAAAGGCTACCAATTCCAATTTGGTAGCCTTTTTCTGTTCGGGTAATAGAAGGACGATAGAAAAAGAGGTATAATCAAGTTGTGAAAAATTTCATTTATGCTCTAATAGCGTGAAATAAATAGCTAAAGAGCATAACAATTGAATTTTCAGCTCATAACGTTTTGGTAGCGTTCACAATTGAGGGGGAAGTAACAATGGAAAAGCTTCAAGAAAGCATGTATCAACTAATTGTTGAAACGTCAACGAACTTACCGAAAGATGTTCGTCGTGCGATTCAACAAGCGAAAGAGCGAGAAAATGCAGGGACTCGTTCTGCGATGGCACTTGGCACAATTACAAATAATATTAAAATGGCTGATGATAACATCTCGCCGATTTGCCAAGATACAGGGATGCCAACGTTTAAAATTTATACACCAGTTGGTGTGAATCAATTAAAGTTGAAGGAAGCTATCTATAATGCGCTTGAGCGGGCGACAAAAGATGGTAAACTTCGTCCCAATTCTGTTGATTCTCTTTTTGGAGATAATAGTGGAAATAATTTAGGACCAGGTACGCCGGTGATTAAGTTTGAACAATGGGAAAAAGATTATATTGATGCACGTTTAATCCTAAAAGGTGGTGGCTGTGAGAATAAAAATATTCAATATAGCTTACCGTGTGAACTAGAAGGACTTGGACGAGCTGGCCGTGATTTAGAAGGGATTCGTAAATGCCTTCTTCATGCAGTATATCAAGCACAAGGGCAAGGATGTAGCGCTGGTGTAATTGGTGTTGGTATCGGGGGAGACCGCACATCAGGTTATGAATTAGCAAAAAATCAATTATTCCGTACATTAGATGATGTCAATCCAGTACCAGAGTTACAACATCTTGAAGAGTACGTATTAGAAAATGCGAACAAGCTTGGCATTGGTACGATGGGATTTGGCGGAGAAACAACTTTACTTGGTTGTAAAATTGGCGTCTATAATCGTTTGCCAGCTAGTTTCTATGTATCTGTTGCGTATAATTGCTGGGCATATCGTCGCCTTGGTGTGAAAATCCATCCTGAAACAGGAGACATTATGGATTGGCTATATCAAGAAGGGGAAGATACACTTCAGCATGAAGTACAAGAAAAAACAGAGCAACGTGAGATTGTATTAGAAGCACCAATTACAGAAGAGCAAATTCGTGAACTTCGCGTTGGTGATGTTGTAACAATTAATGGCATGATGTATACAGGTCGTGACGCAATCCATAAGCATTTAATGGATAATGATTGTCCAGTAGATTTAAATGGACAAATTATTTACCACTGTGGTCCAGTTGTTGTGAAAGATGACAAGGACAATTGGCAAATTAAAGCGGCAGGTCCAACGACAAGTATTCGTGAAGAACCGTACCAAGGCGATATTATGAAGAAATTCGGTATTCGCGCTGTCATTGGAAAAGGCGGTATGGGTGCGAAAACATTAGCGGCTTTAGAAGAACATGGCGGTGTATATTTAAACGCAATCGGTGGTGCAGCGCAATATTATGCTGAATGTATTAAAGAAGTGAAAGATGTTGATTTCTTACAATTTGGTATTCCAGAAGCAATGTGGCATTTACGTATCGACGGGTTTAAAGCAGTTGTAACGATGGACTCTCATGGTAATAGCTTACATGCGGATGTTGATAAAACATCACTTGAAAAATTAGCTAGCTTTAAAGAGCCAGTATTTAAGTAAATAAAAAATGCATCTCGAATGATTCGAGATGCATTTTTTTGGTATATATAGAAAAACATGTTCAGCATGAAAGAATGCGTTGCAACAGAAACTACAAGTACGATTATATATGGAAAGGAGACTATTTATGAAATATAAATGGTTATATATCGGTCTCATTTTTTCAATTATGATGGCACTTGTTCCAGTTTCAGCACTGGCTTATACAAATACTCCACATAACTGGGGAATCCCGCGTCCTAAAAATGAAACAGTACCAGATGCAGGAAAGTTATATACAGATTTACTACAAAAAAATGGCGGGTTTTATTTAGGAGATACGAAGAAAAAAGATATTTATTTAACATTTGATAATGGATATGAGAATGGATACACAGGGAAAATATTAGATGTATTAAAAGAGAAAAAAGTACCAGCAACTTTCTTTGTAACGGGGCATTACATTAAAACACAAAAAGATTTATTGTTAAGAATGAAGGATGAAGGACACATTATTGGAAACCATTCTTGGAGTCATCCTGATTTTACAGCGGTAAATGATGAGAAACTTCGTGAAGAATTAACGAGTGTAACGGAAGAAATTAAAAAAGTAACTGGGCAAAAAGAAGTGAAATATGTACGTCCTCCGCGCGGTGTATTTAGTGAAAGAACGTTAGCTCTTACGAAAGAAATGGGCTATTATAATGTATTTTGGTCACTTGCATTTTTGGATTGGAAAGTGGATCAGCAAAGAGGATGGCAATATGCGCATAATAATGTTATGACGATGATTCATCCAGGATCTATTTTATTACTTCATGCAATATCAAAAGATAATGCAGAAGCACTTGCAAAAATCATTGATGATTTGCGCGAGAAAGGGTATCATTTTAAAAGTCTAGATGACTTAGTAAAAGGCAATCAACCGTAAGCATGTATGCTTACGGTTTTCTCATGCTATAATGATGTGTAAAAAGGATGGGGAAACGTATGTGGAGCGAGCATGTTACGTTAGAGTATCCGTATCATTTTGAAGAAGTATTAAAACGTTTATCTTTTGATCCTCTTAACGTCATTCAATTAGATGAGAAAGTTATTTATATCCCGCTTTGTATAGACGAGGAACAGGTTGTTGTTCGCTTACAAGGGATTGGTACTGTTCAAAATCCACAGTTTTGGATTTCTAGTCAGATAGGAGATCCAGAGAAAGTCATGAAACGAATGAGAGCCATTTTTCATTGGAATGAACCGTTTCAAGATATACAAAATCATTTTTTAAACACATCATTACGTCCACTATTTGAAACATATGCTTATACTCCAATTATTTTAGAATTTGATTATTTTGCTTGTCTGCTTCGCTGTATCATTCACCAACAAATAAATTTGAAATTTGCTACTGTGTTAACAGAACAATTTGTGAAACGGTATGGAACAGAGAAGAACGGTGTATTCTTTTTCCCCACTCCGGAAATAGTAGCAAATATTTCAATAGAAGAATTGAGAGAGCAGAAGTTTAGTCAGCGAAAGGCTGAATATATAGTAGGATTAGGTCGAAGTATTGTCAGTGGTACATTAAATTTAGCGAGTATAGAAAATGGGACGGAAGAAGACATTTCAGCACAATTGTTGCCAATTAGGGGAATTGGTGCATGGACAGTGCAAAACTTTTTAATGTTTGGGCTTGGACGGAAAAATATGTTCCCGAAAGCGGACATTGGGATTCAGCGTGCAGTGCAAGGTATATTTCAATTAGATGATAAACCTGATGATGCATTTTTAGAAAAATTGAAACAAGAGTGTGAACCATACTGCAGTTATGCAGCGTTATATTTATGGAAAAGTATAGAGTAGAGGTGTAATAATGATACAAAAGCAACATGAGAGTAAGTTGGAAGTTGGTCAAACGTTTCCTGTGACAATTAAACGTCTTGGGATTAACGGAGAAGGCGTTGGTTATTTTAAGAGACAAGTTGTTTTCATTCCAGGGGCATTACCAGGAGAAGAAGTTGTTGCAGAAACAACGAAAATTCAGCGTGGCTTCGCTGAAGCGAAAGTGAAAAAAGTTCGTAAAGCTTCACCGCATCGTGTGAAAGCACCGTGTCCAGTATATGAGGAGTGTGGCGGTTGTCAGCTGCAACATTTAGATTATAAAGAACAATTGAATCAAAAGCGTGATATCGTTGTACAAGCATTTGAGAAGTACATGAAAAATAGTATGGAAGAGAAAATTCGTCCAACGCTTGGCATGGAAAATCCATGGCATTATCGTAATAAGAGTCAATTACAAGTGGGGCGTAAAGACGAAAAGGTTATTACAGGGCTATATAAACAAAACTCACATCAGTTAATTGATATCGCTCACTGTATGATTCAACATAAAGCAACGAATGAAGCGACAAAAGTTGTAAGACGTATTTTAGAAAAATTAAATGTTTCTATTTACAATGAGAAAAAACAAAAAGGTTTAGTACGCACAATTGTAACACGTACTGCAGTTCAAACAGGTGAAGTACAAGTTACACTTATTACAACAAAAGAAGAATTACCAAATAAAGAACAATTTATTGCAGAAGTACAAAAACAGATGCCAGCGGTTAAATCAATTATGCAAAATGTAAACTGGCGTAAAACATCTGTTATTTTTGGCGACAAAACATTTAAATTAGCTGGAAAAGAAGTAATTCAAGAAACACTTGGTGATTTATCATTTGAATTATCAGCACGTGCGTTCTTCCAGTTGAATCCAGAGCAAACCGTTGTTTTATATAATGAAGCAAAAAAAGCCGCTGCGTTAACAGGCGATGAGAAAATTGTAGATGCGTATTGTGGCGTTGGTACAATCGGTCTTTGGCTTGCAAATGATGCAGCGGAAGTACGTGGTATGGATGTAATTCCAGAAGCGATTGCAGATGCAAGAAAAAATGCAAAGCGTCACGGATTTACAAATACGAAATATGAAGCAGGTAAAGCTGAACAATGGTTACCGAAATGGGTAAAAGAAGGATGGCGTCCAGATGTAATTGTTGTCGACCCACCACGTACAGGTTGCGATGATAAATTACTGGAAACAATTTTAAAAGTGAAGCCGAAACAAGTTGTGTACGTGTCTTGTAATCCTTCTTCATTAGCACGTGATGTACAAGCATTAATGAAGAGCTATGAAGTGGAGTATGTGCAACCAGTTGATATGTTCCCGCATACAGCTCACGTAGAAAATGTAGTGAAGCTTGTTAGAAAGTAAAGTTTATTAATATTCCCTCATGGTATGAGGGAATATTTTCTATGAAGGAGAATATTATGCATAATTATAAATTAACAATTCAGTACGATGGCGCACGTTTTAAAGGATGGCAACGTCTCGGTAATAACGATAATACAATTCAAGGAAAAATCGAAAGTGTCATATCTGAAATGGTCGGAAAAGAAATTGAAATTATCGGTTGTAGTAGAACAGACGCTGGTGTACATGCTTTGAATCAAGTTGCTAACTTTCAAAGTGATGAGAAGTTAGTGGAACATAAAGTGAAAAAATATTTAAATCAATATTTACCTAATGATATTAGCATTACGAATGTGGAAGAAGTACATGATCGTTTCCATGCTCGTTACAATTCTAAAGCAAAAACATATCTGTATAAAATTTGGAATGAAGAGCATACAAATCCATTTATGCGTAAATACAGCATGCATGTGAATAAAAAATTAAATGTGAAAAGCATGAAAGCAGCTGCGAAACATTTAGTTGGTTCACATGACTTTACTGCTTTTTCAAATGCGAAATCAAAGAAAAAATCTATGGTTCGAGAAGTATATACACTTGATGTGATGGAAGAGGCAGGGTTTGTACAAATTAGAGTAAGTGGTAACGGCTTCCTTCATAATATGGTAAGAAAAATTGTCGGGGCATTAATTGAAGTTGGATTAGGACAATTAGACGCTGAAGCAATTCCAAACATTTTAGAGGAAAAGCAGCGCAATCAAATTAATTGTCTTGCTGAGGCAAGTGGGTTGTATTTAGAGAATGTTGAGTTTTAATGGCAAATAAAAAAATCGGGCTAAGTAGCTCGATTTTTTTAGTATTACGAAGATTTCTCGTTTTTTATACGTAGCTTCAAATTCCAAAAAGCAGCAAGCATAATAGCTGCAAAGGAGCCGCTAATTGTTCCTAATAGCTTTGCATAAGGAAAGCTACTCATATCACCATTAATGAATAACATTATACATAGAACAGCAGGGAGAAGGTATAAGTAGTGTAATAACTTTAATTTTTTATCATTACTCATATATATAGCCCTTTCTAGCATGTTATATGTTTATTATAACATATTTTACCAAGTTATTTTTTGCACTTGGAGACATGTTTATTTCATATGTGTAAATGCAGTTTTTTAATTCGATATTGTAAGTTTTGCCTACTTAATCCTAAAAATTTTGCAGCTTGTGAGATGTTGCCATGATGTTCTTTAAGAATTTGGTTAATGTAGTTCTTTTCCATTTTTTCTATTGTGTGTTTTAAAGTTTTAGGTGCATCAGTATTGTGATTAGTTAGTGCATGTTGCATATTGAATTCTGTTTTTATTCGTTCACGAAAGCGAGTAGGCATATGAAACGCTGTAATGATGGTTTCATCTTCTATCAAGTTCATGGAACCTTCAATTATATGTTCCAACTCCCGTACGTTTCCAGGCCAATCGTATGCATAGAAAAATTCTCTTACATTTACATCTACATCGGTTACATTGAGCCCAAATTGAGTATTATATTTTTCAATAAAGTGCTGAACAAGATCTGGAATATCTTCTTTTCTTTCACGTAAAGGCGGAAGACATAAAGTAACGACGCTTAATCGATAATATAAGTCTTCTCTTAATCGATTATGTGCGATGGCTTCGAAAGGATCTTCATTGATAGTTGCTATAATACGAACATCAATTTCTTTTTCGTGTGTGCCTCCGATTCTTCGTATTGTTTTTTCTTGTATAGCTCGTAGTAACTTCGCTTGAAGTGCTGGACTTAATGAGTTGATTTCATCTAATAACAAAGTTCCTCCGTTCGCTTCTTCGAATAAGCCTGATTTATCTATTGCTCCTGTAAAGGCACCTCGATTTGTGCCAAATAGTAGGCTTTCCATTAAGGTATCAGGTATAGCGGCACAGTTTTGTGAAATAAAGGGTTTGGTTGAACGCTGACTTTCATTATGGATGCTTTGTGCAAATAGTTCTTTACCAGTGCCTGTTTCCCCTACGAGAAGTATGGAGGAAGATGTACGAATTACTCTTTTTCCTTCTGTAATGATTGATTGAATGGCTTCAGAATCACCTATTATGTGATCAAAGGTAAATTTAGTGCTTTGTTTTCGAGAAGGACTTATTTTTATCGTTTGTTTTAAGTTACTAATTTCTTTTGATATTTCAATAGCGCCTTTAATTTTTCCATTTTCTATTATAGGGAAAGTATCGTTAATCGTTGTAATTTCTTGTCCTTTATTGTTAAAATACGTTTGTTTTATATTTTTCTTTGTTTTTCCAAATTTTAATGCCTCTATAAGAGTACTATTTTTATTTTCTTCAAATGCAAATATTTCTAAAGGACTTTTATATAATACATCTAAGCGATCCATTGATTCAATTTCCATCATTTTGCGGTTATAGACAATCGTTTTACTTTCCTCATTAATAATATGAATCCCGATATCGAGTTCATTGAGTAAAGTTTCATATAGCATATTCATTTCAATAATTTGTTTGAAATTAATTTCTTCTGTATGCATGTAACATCTTCTCCTCATTTCACCCTATGAAGACTGACTTTTTATAATTTTATTAAAATTCTTATAAAATCGCAAAAAATTTTTGCTATTTTTCGTTTAAAACTTTTTAAATGATCGAAAAATTTTGCGGTTGTGCACATTTTTTTGTATGAAACTCTCATTTAATACATGAATTAGAGACTTGGTACGTATTTTGCATAAATAATATTCGAAATCTCTAGAGGGGAGAATATGACTTTTTACAGGATATACAACGTTTTGGTGTCAATTAATAAGAGGGAGGAATTTATAAAGTGAAGACAGTTATAGAAGGTGTGTATAGTCCTTGTTATGGAAAAGTAGAGAAGTTATTTGTGACGGAAAGTTCTTACGTATACGAGTGGGAGAAATTAGCATTAATTGAAACAATAGATAAACAGAAAGTAGAAATTAAGATAGGGATCAGTGGTTATATTGAATCATTAGAAGTAGTAGAAGGACAAGCTATTGCTGATCAAAAATTATTAATAACAGTAAGGGATGACCTTTTAGTAACAGGCAGTGATTAATGTAAGTGACGTGTATTTTTGCTCTTTTAAATCATTATTTTTACACTGAATACTTTTAAAAACGCTTACATTAAATGGGTTGGCAAAGTGAAAAGGGGGGATTTATATGATGGATCAAAACCAAGGATTAAAAAGAGAATTGAAAAGTAGGCACATATTTATGATTGCACTCGGTGGAGTTATTGGTACAGGACTTTTTTTAGGGTCAGGTTATACGATTCATGAGGCTGGACCTGGAGGAGCAATTGTAGCGTATCTTGTCGGTGGATTTGTAATGTATTTAACGATGCTCTGTCTTGGAGAATTAGCTGTTGCGATGCCTGACGCAGGGTCTTATCAAACGTATGCGACAAAGCATATTTCCCCTGCAGCAGGTTATGTAGTGGGATGGATGTCGTGGTTAAACTGGTCTGCTACGATAGGTATTGAATTAATTGCAGTTAGTATTTTGATGAAACGTTGGTTTCCTGATGTACCGTCATGGATTTGGTGTGTAGTGTTCGCGGTACTGCTCTTTGCTATTAATGCGTTATCTTCAAGAAGTTTTGCGGAAGTGGAATTTTGGTTTGCAAGTATTAAAGTAATTACAATTATTGCATTTATTATTTTAGGCGGGGCGGCAATGTTTGGTTTTCTAGATATGAAAGGAAATGAACCAGCACCGATGTTCTCTAGCTTTACTGATTACGGGGGACTGTTTCCGAATGGATTATCAGCCATTTTAATTACGATGATTGCAGTTAATTTTTCTTTCCAAGGAACAGAACTAGTTGGTATTGCAGCAGGTGAGAGTGAAAATCCAGAGAAAACGATCCCGAAGGCAATTAACAATACAGTTTGGCGTATACTTGTTTTCTTTGTACTATCTATTTTTATTCTTGCTGGACTATTCCCTTGGCAGCAAGCAGGAGTAATAGAAAGTCCATTTGTAGTTGTATTTGATAAAATTGGTATTCCTTATGCAGCTGATATTATAAATTTCGTTATTATTACAGCAGTTCTATCCGTTGCGAATTCAGGATTATATGCAACTTCTCGTATGCTATGGTCTATGTCTAATCAAGGAATGATTAGTCCGATTTTTGGTAAGTTATCTAAAAACGGTGTTCCTATTTATGCATTGATTGTAAGCACAATTGTAGGTTGTCTCTCATTATTATCAGGTATTTATGCGGAAGATACAGTTTATTTATGGCTGCTTTCTATCGCTGGATTTGGAGCGATACTAGTTTGGGCATCTATTGCTCTATCTAACTTATTAGCTAGAAGGTCATACATAAAGCAGGGCGGGGATGTCAAAGACCTGAAATTTAAAACACCGCTGTATCCATTCGTACCACTGCTTGCGTTAGTATTAAATGTAACAGTAATCGTTGGCATGGCCTTTATTCCAGAACAAAGAATGGCATTGTATTGTGGTATTCCATTTATGATTGTTTGTTTACTGTTTTATCGTGCTACAAGAAATAAGGGAAGTAATGTAGAGCATATTGAAAAGACAAATATAACGGAAGTAGAGAGTTTATAATAGTGATCAATTAGGAGACTGTAAAATTGTAAACAGTCTCTTTTTTTGTGAAAATAAAGCTGGAAACATACTATGTATGCAAAGGGGAATTAGCGATGAATCGAGAAATTTCGCAGTTGTTAAAACAAATAGATTCAAGGAAAGAGGAATTGTTAGAACTTACAAAAACATTAATTCGTTTTGAAACACCAGCACCGCCAGCGAGAAATACAAATGAAGCGCAAGAATTTGTTGCAGAGTTTTTAAGAAAACGAAATTTTAGTATTAATAAATGGGATGTATATCCGAATGATCCGAACGTTGTTGGGGTAAAAAAAGGAATAAAAAGTGACTCATATAAAAGTCTTATTATTAATGGGCATATGGATGTAGCTGAAGTGTCAGCAGATGAGGCGTGGGAAACAGATCCATTTGATCCATTTATAAAAGATGGCTGGTTAGTTGGACGTGGCGCAGCAGATATGAAAGGTGGGCTGGCTGGAGCGCTATTTGCCATTCAACTTTTACAAGAAGCTGGTATTGAATTACCTGGAGATTTAATCTTTCAATCAGTAATAGGGGAAGAAGTTGGAGAGGCAGGAACACTTCAATGCTGCAGGCGAGGTTACGATGCTGATTTTGCAGTCGTAGTGGATACGAGTGATTTGCATATGCAAGGGCAAGGTGGTGTCATTACTGGATGGATTACAGTGAAAAGTCCGCAAACGTTTCATGATGCAACGCGCAGACAAATGATCCATGCTGGAGGACGTTTATTTGGAGCGAGTGCGATTGAAAAAATGATGAAAATTGTGCAGAGCTTACAAGAATTAGAGCGTCACTGGGCAGTCATGAAAACATATGAAGGCTATCCATCTGGAACAACAACAATTAATCCAGCTGTTATTGAGGGGGGAAGGCATGCGGCGTTTATTGCGGATGAGTGCCAGTTATGGATAACAGTGCACTTCTATCCGAACGAAACACATGAACAAATAATAAAAGAAATTGAAGAATATATTGGAAAGGTAGCAGCTGCCGATCCATGGTTAAGTGAAAATCCGCCACAATTTAAGTGGGGCGGAGAATCAATGATTGTAGATCGTGGTGAAATTTTCCCTTCATTAGAAGTAGATAGGGAACATGCAGCTGTAAAAAAACTTAGCTCAGTACACGAGTCTATTTTATCAAAAAATGCAATTTTAGATATGTCTGCAACGGTAACTGATGGCGGTTGGTTTAGTGAGTTTCATATTCCAGCGATTATATATGGACCAGGTACATTAGAAGAAGCACATTCTGTAAATGAGAAAGTTGAAATTGAACAGTTAATTGAATTTACAAAAGTAATAACAGCATTTATATATGAATGGTGCCACACGAAAAAATAGATTTGTATAGTAAAATCATACGAGTATGTATACTTGTACGATTTTTTAGTGAACTATTTCAGAGGTGAAAATAAACAACTGAAATAGTTCTTTATTTTGCTATGTCTTTCGTTTTATTTCAAGTAATTTCTCTTTTGCTAATTCAACGGCGATCGCATCATCTAAATAGCCAATTGGAAAGAGATAGTCGGGAATAATATCTGTCGATAAAATGAAATACAGTAATGCGCTTCCAAGAACTGCACGTTCTTCTTTTGAAATGGTTTCATTGCAAAATTGTTGATACATATCTGTTAATTGTTCAATAAAAGGACCAGCACTATCAATTTGCTCTAATTTGCTTGCGAAACTGTCATGAATACGTTTTTCGCCTTCTGTTGTCTGGGCATAGCGTTCGTAATTTTCGAGTTCTTGTTTTACGCGAGTTGTAGTGTAATCGAAATCGAATAAGTTAGAGGATTGCAGCGTTTGCTGAATGGTATCAAGAGATGTGTACATATCTGTTTTTTCTTTATTAATGTGAGGAGAATCAGGGTACATTTCATCAAATAACAATTGGGGTGGAACTTGAAGACATTCTGCAAATTTTTGTAGATGTTTTTGTTTTGGCGGTTGTTTACCATTAATAATTCTTGAGACTGTTGCAGGATCAATATTTGTAAGTATTCCTAGTTGGCGCATAGATAAGGCGCGTTCTTTTAAAAGTTTTTTTATTAATTTGCCAAGCCGATCATTCGGGTTTTCATTAGCCATAGTGTAGGCACTCCTTTTTTAGTGTTGAAAAAATATTGAGCATTTATTACAAGTATATGAAACAGACAGGCACAGTTGCTCAACATTTTCATAATATGCATTGAAAAGTGAGAAAAAGGGGTGACTATTTATGAGTACGGTAGGCTTATTTTCAATTTTTTTAATCGGGATCGCTTCTAATTTAGATAATGCAGGTGTTGGAATTGCATATGGCATTCGTAAAATTCGTATTTCGTGGTTTAACAATTTTATCATCGCATTCTTTGGATTTTTATTTACTTTACTAGCTGGATTTTTTGGAAACTGGATTGCGTTATTTATTTCAGAGTTTACAGCAAATCTGATTGGAGCAATCGTTTTAGGGATAATCGGTGTGTTTATTTTATGTCAGCCTTTCTTGGGCCAAAAAAATACTGCAGGTTCTAAAGATGATAATGTACTTATGGGAATTTTACGTGATCCGGAAAAAGCAGATTTTGATGGTTCTAAAACAATTAGTTTCTCAGAAGCAATTGTTTTAGGAGTTGCGTTGTCTATTAATAATATTGCAGGTGGATTTGATGCAGGGGTAACAAATTTAAATCTTTGGCTTACAGCGACTATTTCTGGGGTGTTTAGTTTTATTTGTATTAGTGGTTTTGCGTATGTAGGAAAACGATTTTTAGCAGAATACTTAGGGAAATGGGCGACAGTTATCGCAGGAGTGTTATTAATTCTTATTGGGATCGATCAGTTGTTGTAAGGAGAGTAGAAAACAAGGTTCGAGTATTTCCTTGGAAATACAGCAAGAGATTGCATATATCGACGTACTTTTCTCCATACTAATACGGATTTCTTTTAAGAAAGGGGGATTTGTATGGGACGCGGGAAAGCATTTGATCATAAGAAAAAAGGGCATGATCATCAACCACCTAAAGGTGCGTTCATTCATAAAGATGTAAATGAACATACTTTGGAAGAGGAAGAGCTACCAGTAAATATTGAGGCGTATAAAAATAGTTTAAAAAAACATTAAAAGCACCTACATAGGTGCTTTTTTACCGTATATCTTCAATTAATTGTTCGGATTCTTCATGCATACTGTACTCACTTAATACTTGAATGCAAAGCCACTTTAATTCCTCAATCGTATGCTCAAGTTCTTCAGGAAGCACATGATAAATGTCTTCAAGTCCCATCCCGAAATGAATAAGTTCAAGTACTTGATCATCGATGTTCCGATCCATTAATAATTCAAGTACTTCTAAATTGAATATGTATCGGTGAGCTTCGTCGAGTGAAACAACTTTTAACTTCAAGCTTTCTACAATACTCAATATAAAAAGAAGGATTGTTTTTTCAAGAACAGGTTGTTTTCCCATTTGAAATATTAGTTTCATCTTTCACACCTCCACATATAGCGCTAGGTTGTACTATATTATTCAGGAGGGGGGAACAAATATGCATGATATAGAGAAACTTTCAGCACTGTTTTTGTAAGAGGATTGATAACTGACAAAAGTGAGGTTTTGGCGAAATAAAAAATCCTGCTAGTATAGCAGGATAACTCGCGATTAAAAAATGCTCCAACCTTCTTGAGCAGAAAGAAGTTCAAGGATTTTAAAACCGGCAATACTATTTCCGTTTGCATCTAAAGCTGGTCCGAAAATACCGATTCCCATGTCTCCTTTTACGCAGCCAAAAATACCACCGGCTACACCACTTTTTGCAGGAATACCAACACGAATTGCAAATTCACCAGATTCGTTATACATACCACATGTGACCATAAATGTTTTGCAAATTTTTGTAATATGCTTAGGGATAATTTGTTTTTTCTTATATGGATCATATCCATCCATTGCAAAAATTAAGCCGATACGTGCTAAATCGATGCAGTTTACTTCAACTGCGCATTGACGAGTATATAAATCCATAAGTTCTTCAATATCACAATCGATAATTCCGTTTTGTTTCATATAATAACAAAGTGAACGGTTTAGGTAAGCTGTCTCTAGTTCTGAATCGGCAACTTTAGAGGAATAATTAATAGTAGGATTATCTGTTATTTCACGTACAAAATGAAGAATACGTTCCATTTTTTCCTCGTTATCTTTTCCTGCTAACATGCTTGTAATAGCTAAAGCTCCTGCATTTATCATTGGATTAAGGGGTTTGGACGGACTTGTCGTTTCTAACTTAATAATAGAATTAAATGGGTCACCCGTTGGTTCCATTCCAACTTTAGAAAATACATATTCTTCACCACGGTCTAAAAGGGCAAGGGCAAGTGTAATTACTTTGGAAATACTTTGAAGAGTAAATAGTGTTTGTGAGTTGCCTGCATGGATATATTCTGTTTCTTTATGGAAAATGGCAATCCCTAAATCGTCTGGATTTGCATTTCCTAGTTCGGGGATATAAGTAGCAAGTTTTCCTTTTTTCGTATATGGTTTTACTTGTTCTAACAACTGTTGTAAGTTGTTTGTTTCAATGCACTGCATAGTACCAACGCTCCTATTTTGAATTAACTAAGTTTACTTTTCCCGATATGCTCGGAAATAAATAATAACATGAAAAAGTGGAATGATAAAACGAAAGTTCAATGTGCTATAATAGGTCTTTCGTTTCGAGTATTCTGTATTTTAAAAAGGAGAATTTTCCTTTTATATAACAGTTTGGAAATAGGAGATTTATCCATAAAAAGTTCAGAAATAAAAACTACACATCTATACAACTATATGTTATTATGGTTATGTAATAGAAAGCGTTTTCTAAAGCGTACTTATAATGATAACGATTTCATAAATTTAATTAGGGGGAATTAAAATGTTGCAGTTTTTACAACGTATTGGTAAAGCTTTAATGCTTCCGATCGCAGTACTACCAGCAGCAGGATTATTGCTTCGTTTAGGGCAACCAGATGTATTTGATATTCCTGTTATGGCACAGGCCGGCGCAGCAGTTTTTGATAACTTAGCACTTATTTTTGCAATTGGTATTGCAATCGGTCTTTCAGTGGATGGTAGTGGTGCAGCAGGTCTTGCAGGTGCAATTGGTTATCTTGTTATGAAAAATAGTATTGATGCACTTAGCAAAGGGTATTCAACTGCTGAATTACAAGGTAAATTAAGTAAAGTCCAAGATTTAATAGGTAATAGCGCAAATGTAGATCCATCTAAGCTTGCGGATACAATGACACAAGTATCTAAGGCTGCTGAATTATCGACTAAAGTAGATATGAAAGTCTTAGGTGGTATTATTGTTGGTGTTATAGCAGGACTTCTTTATAATAAATTCCATAAGATTAAACTTCCAGAATGGTTAGGTTTCTTTGCTGGAAAACGTTTCGTTCCAATTGTTACATCAGTCGTGATGCTGATATTAGGAATTCTATTTGCACAAATTTGGCCAACAATTCAAAATGGTATTGATGCATTAGCTCATGGAATTGTTAATTTAGGTGCAATTGGTTCAGGATTATTTGGTTTATTAAACCGTTTATTAATCCCAATTGGTTTACACCACGTAATGAACACATACTTCTGGTTTGTATTTGGGGACTTTACAAATGCAGCAGGTAATGTTGTTAATGGTGATATTGCTCGTTTCCTTGCAGGTGACAAAACAGCAGGTATGTTTATGACTGGTTTCTTCCCAGTTATGATGTTCGGTTTACCAGCAGCATGTTTCGCAATGATTGCAGCTGCTAAACCAGAAAAGCGTAAAGCAGTTACTGGTATGTTAGCTGGTCTAGCATTAACTTCATTCTTAACTGGTATTACAGAGCCTATTGAATTCTCATTCATGTTCTTATCACCAGTATTATATGCTATTCATGCTGTACTAACAGGTCTTTCTTTATTCATTACAACATCGCTTGGCATTCATGATGGTTTCTCATTTAGTGCCGGTGCAATCGATTACGCTTTAAACTTCGGTATTGCAACAAAACCAGTCTTACTAGCAGGTATCGGTTTAATTTACGCAGCAATTTATTTCATAGTATTCTACTTCTTAATTAAGAAGTTCGATTTAAAAACTCCTGGTCGTGAAGATGACGATGAGTTAGTTGAAGATGGTGAGGCACCAGTTGCAGGTTCAATCGGTGAAACTTACGTAGCAGCTTTAGGCGGAAAAGAAAACTTAACAGTTATTGATAACTGTGCAACACGTCTACGCTTACAAGTAAAAGATGCTGGTCAAGTAAATGAAGCAGCATTAAAACGTGCTGGTGCAAAAGGTGTTATGAAATTAAGTAATACAAGTGTACAAGTTATCGTAGGTACAAATGTTGAATCTGTTGCCGATGATATGAAAAAACACGTATAAATAATGAGATAAGAGGATGTCCAAAAAGATTGATAAAATCAATTTTTTAGAGGATATCCTCTTTTTTTTGTTAATAATTTAACGGGAATCTTACTTTTGTAAATTTTCTTTTTCTTTTTTGTACATATAGGTTGGTAATATGTGCAGTGCGTGATAAAGTAGGGATGATATAGAATGGATTATCCATAATCTACTAAAATAAATCTTTAATAGAGGAATTAAATTATTGGTGAGTAAGGGGAAAAAAGCAATTATGGATCAGGAAAAAAATAATGCGAATGGGAAAGTACGTCGGCCGATTGTATACATAAAAAGAACAATCATTCTCGTCTTACTATTATCACTTGTATATTTTATGTATACAAAAATTGTTGCGCATAATAAGAAAGAAGAAACTTTAAAAGCGGCAGCAGAAATGAAGAAACAAGAAGAGCTAAAAAAGAAAGAAGAAAAAAAGAAACAAGAAGTACAGAAGCAAAAACAAAAAGAGCAGGAAGAACAAGTGAAGCAAGCGCAAGCTGTGGAGAAGCTTCCCGAGGGACCACCTCAAGAAATTAATGAAAACGCTCAATTGGACCAGTATTTACAAAACGCAGGATTTAGCGGGACAGCTGTTATTGTAAAGAATGGAAAAGTTCTTTTGAATAAAGGGTACGGTATGGCAAATAAAGAACAGAAAGTACCGAATAATTCAGAGACGACTTTTTATATTGGTTCTATTTCAAAGGCATTTGTAGCAACTGCTATTATGCAGTTGAAAGATCAAAATAAATTACAAGTAGAAGATACTGTTGCAAAGTATATTCCAAATTTTCCTCAAGGTAATAGTATTCAGCTAAAACATCTATTAACACATACATCAGGGATTCCCGAATATGAGCAGGGAAAAGAAGATATTTCTCATGAAGAACTAATAAAGCGGATAGGAAATCAAAAGCGTATTGGTGGTCCAGGAGAGAAATGGAAGTATTCTGACTCGAACTACTCTATACTTGCATACATTGCCGAGAAGGTAAGTGGACAGTCGCTCGAAGAATATATTAAACAACATATTTTTGCTATTGCGGGTATGAAACATTCTGGTTTTGGCACAGCGTTAGAACAAACAAGATTCCCATCAACGGGTTATAAAATAGTAAATAATAATATGACAACACCTAATATTCCGAGCATGTCACAACTATATGGTTGTGGTGATATATACACAAGTGCGCATGATTTATATTTATTTAACGAAGCACTATTCTCTGGTAAATTAATTTCAAAAGAGAGTTACGATCAAATGTTTACGGGTGGAAAAAAGGATTACGGGTTTGGATGGTACGTAGACCCAGGAAGCTATTCGAATCACGGTGTAATGCCAGGATGGAATTGCTTAAACGGATTTAGTAAAAATGGTAGTGTATATGTTGTTTTATTATCTAACATTCAAAATAACATTAAATCATTTGGTAAAGTGAATAACGATATTTATTCGATATTGCGGAATATTGAAGTGTAAGAAACTATCCTTTTGGATAGTTTTTTTTATGCCTTGAACCAAATATTTCTTTTAGAAAATGTATGTCTTACCTATCACAAAAATATCTATTTTGTATACATTAAGATGTATGGATGTGAAATTTTATAATCTAAAAATAATAGGAGGAGAAGTGTATGTGTCTGTTCAGAAAATATTGGAATAAATTATCGAGATTGTTTAATAGGCAATTAGATTATTTTTTAGATAATAAGTTATTACCTGCTGTGGAAAGACTTTTATTTTCACAAAACTTCGCGAGATTTATTCAAAGAAACTCTAAGCAAGCTACTGAAGAAGTTATTGAATCAAGTAGATTTCAATCTATTATTTGTAACATTTTAAAAGAATGTACTACATCACCTTTTAAAGAAATTGCAGAGCAGTATTTAGGTAAAAACGTAGAAATTACTGTGACAGTGGGACAGTTAACAGGCGTTATTGTAGCAGTTGGTGATGACTTCTTAACATTGCAAGAAGGAATAGGAACAGAAGTTTTATTACCATTTACAAGTATTATATCAATTAAAGAAGCGTAAGAAAGGAGCGTTATATATGTTATTTACTGATGAATTACGTAACCATGTTGGGGAACTAGTGCAAGTTGTGACAGCTGTAGAAATCATTGCAGGCGTTCTTTTATCTGTGACGGATGGGGCAGTAATTGTTCGTACTTCTCCTTCTTATGGACCACCAGAAGATGTAGTTGTGCGTATTCCTATTATTGCTTATGTTCGCTTGGAAGGGTAAGAGTGATACAAGTATGAGAGTGTCAGTTGTTATTCCAGTGCATAATGAAGCAAGTACTTTATCAAAAGTTTTAGTAGAAGTAAGAAAGCTCGAACCATATGAAATTATCATAGTAGATAATGGATCGACAGATGGTACGAAAGAAATAGCGCTACAGCATAATTGCCGTGTGATTTATTATAGATATTCCCTTGGTAATGATGTGGGACGGGCAATTGGTGCTAGAGAAGCAAAAGGTGAAATTGTTTTATTTTTAGATGGTGATATCGTCATGAAAAGTGAAGAATTATACAATTTTATTAAAGGAATACAGCAAGGACATGAGATTGTTTTAAATAATTTAACATGGTCCGTTTATTTGAAGATGAGACCGCATTATACGACGGTTGGAAAATATATGTTAAATCGTTATTTGAACAAGAAGGAGTTTGTTGTAGGATCTTTAATTGCAATACCACATGCGATAAGTCGTAAAGTGATTGAAAAACTGGGGTGGTGGAATTTAGCAGATCCAGCATTATTTCAAGCGATGGCGATGTCTAGAGGAGTAGATATTTCTGATATGGCTTCAGTTGATGTCATTTACACAAATAAAGTTCGTCCTGTCCATACGGGCACATCACCTGGCTCTCCTTATCCGAAAGCGACTAGTCGTATTATGGGTGATCATTTGCGTGCTTTACAATACGTAATCGAAACATACGGTAATCGCGGTGGTTTTTCAGAGGACAATAGAGATAGAGCGTTTGTAGGAAAGTATAAACCAGTTTTATTACAAAAGAAAAAAGCGAAATATAGTGCCATTATCCCGGTATCAGAAGAAAAAATAATTATAAGGTCTGTTATACAAGAAGTGAAAGAAGCAGGTGTAGATGAAATTATAGTTGTCGCAAATGGAGCAGATGTTGAGACTGTTAAACAGGCAAAGCTAGAGAATGTTATTGTAGTTGAATTTACGAAGGCGCTTGGACATAATGTAGCACGAGCAATAGGGGCTATGCATGCTACGGCAGATATTTGTTTATTCGTTGATGGTGATTTTGTTATTCCAGCAAAAAAACTCACTCCATTTTTACATGCTGTTGAAGATGGAAATGACGTGGTGTTAAATGATTTACAATGCTTATTAGATATGTTTCATCCAGCAGATCCAATTAGTATGGGAAAATACTTTTTGAATTTGGTAGCGAAAAGACCAGATTTATGGAATAACTCACTAACTGCTGTACCACATGCCATGCATAAGAAGGTAATAGAGAAAATAGGATATGACTCCCTTATCATTCCGCCATTAGCACAAGTGAAAGCTATTTTAGAAGGATTCTCTATTACAACAGTAGAGTTAGTAGATGTTATAAAAACAAATCGAGTACGTCCAGAGCAACACGAATTTGTAAATGGGCGTATTTCAGCGTTTGATCGTATTTTCGGTGATCAACTTGAGGCGGTTACGTATTTATTACAACGTACGGACGAACGTGGTGGCTTTACTGATGGAGATAGAGATAGAGATATCATTCAACAATTGAGAAGGGAAGAAGAGAATACAAATGAATAGTAGTAAAGTAGCTATTATTGGGTTAGGGTATGTTGGCCTTCCTTTAGCGGTACATTTTGCAGAAAGAGGGCATACAGTACTTGGATTAGATAAAGATATTAGAAAAATAGACTCAATTATAAAAGGAGAAAGTTATATTCCAGATGTTTCTTCTAAAGAGTTACAAAGTTTATTGACGAAAAAAAAATTAACAGTAAACACACCGGATCAAGGCATTGCTGATTTTCAAAGTAGTGATTATGTTATTGTCACTGTCCCGACTCCAATTAATGAACAAAGAGAACCAGACTTAAGTGCCCTCATTTCAGCTTCGCATTATATACAACAAAACCTTCAAAAAGGACAAACCTTCATTTTTGAAAGCTCCACATATCCAGGCACACTTGAAGAAGTCATCATACCTATTATTTCTCAAAATAGTAACAAGGTAGGGGAAGATTTCTATATCGGATATTCCCCTGAGAGAATTGATCCAGCAAATAGTCAATATTCAGTTCAAGCTATTCCAAAAGTTATTAGTGGACAAACAGAAAAGTGTAGACAAAAGGTACAGGATTTATATAGTACCATTTTTGACGAAGTTGTACCTGTTAGCTCTCCGAAAGTAGCAGAGATGTGCAAGCTATTTGAAAATATTCAGCGCTTAGTTAACATTTCTTTAGTAAATGAACTAAACACACTATGTGAAAGTTTAGGCATTGATTTTTATGAGGCCATTGAAGCGGCATCTACAAAACCATTTGGGTTTACTCCATATTGGCCAGGGCCAGGGATAGGGGGACACTGTATTCCAGTAGACCCTTTATATTTTCAATGGAGAATAAAAAAGAATGGGGCAATTAGTCAATTAATTGAGGCAGCACATATAATTAATGAAGAAATGCCAGAGAAAATGGTCCGGAAAGTAAAAAGTGTGGTGCAATCACCTGCAACGGTGTTAATTGTAGGGATTGCGTATAAAAAAGATGTAAATGATTTGAGAGAATCACCAGCGTTACCGATTATTCAATTATTAAGAAATCAAGGATACGAGATAGAATATCATGATCCTTATATTTCTTTCGCGGAAATTGGAGATAAGGTGTATCAATCTGTTTCTTTAGATGAAGAAAAAGTTAAAAAAGCGGATTGTATTTTAATTTTAACGGATCATTCTAATATTGATTGGAAGCTTTTTAAAGGAATGGACCGAGTAATAGATACACGCGGGATTGTAAAGAAGGTGAGTAAATGAGTAAGAAATGTTTAATTACAGGTGGGGCCGGATTTATCGGGTCGCATTTAGCTGAAGAGTTGATGAGAAGAGGTTATGAGGTCACTGTTGTGGATAACTTTTATAAAGGTAAAAATAAGTACCATAAAGAGTTAATGAAAAAAATCCGTGTTATTCCAATAAGTGTTTTAGATAAAAATTCTATTTATGAATTAGTAGATCAGCATGATGTCGTGTTTCATTTAGCAGCAATTTTAGGTGTGAAAACAACAATGGAAAAAAGTATAGAGCTCATAGAAACGAATTTTGATGGGACGAGAAATATTTTACAAGCAGCGTTAAAAGGAAAGAAGAAAGTAGTTTTTGCTTCTACTTCAGAAGTATATGGTAAGGCCAAGCCGCCTTTCTCTGAAGAGGGAGATCGATTATACGGGGCAACTTCTAAAATTCGTTGGAGTTATGCAGTTTGTAAAACGTTGGAAGAGACATTATGTTTAGGATACGCATTAGAAGGTTTACCGGTAACGATTGTTCGATATTTTAATATTTATGGTCCAAGAGCGAAAGATGGTCCGTATGCAGGGGTAATCCCGCGATTTATTAGTGCGGCTTTGCAAGGAGAAGACATTCTCGTATATGGAGATGGAAAGCAGACACGTTGTTTTACGTATGTGAGTGATGCGGTAGAAGCAACAATTCGGGCAATGGATGAGAAGGTAAATGGTGAGATTATTAATATAGGTTCTGAGAATGAACAGAGTATAAAAGAAGTAGCAGAAGTAATTAAAAAATTAACGAATTCTTCTTCGAAGATTGTACAAGTGCCTTTTGAAGAAGTATATCCTCATGGTTTTGAAGAAATTCCAAATAGAAGACCAGATGTAACAAAATTAAAAAAGCTTGTTCAATTTCAGGCGAAAGTAACGTGGGAAAACGGATTGAAGGAAACAATTAAGTGGTTTCGTGAACAAAACAATGGCTAAGTCATTATCTGTTATTATTCCTGCATGTAATGAGGTCGATACGATTTCAGACGTTATTCAATCGGTAAGACCATTAAATCCAGTAGAAATTATTGTAGTAGCAAACGGTTGTAATGATGGAACAGAAGATGTTGCAGATCGTTTAGGGTGTAAAGTAATCAAACATACAGAGCTACTAGGGAACGATGTTGGACGTGCAGTCGGCGCAAAACATGCGATAGGTGATGTATTACTATTTATAGATGGTGATTTTGCTATTCAAACTTCAAAATTAAAATTATTCCTTAATCCGATTTTATACGATCAGGCAGATGTAGTTTTAAATAATTTGGATGCATTATTTTTAAAAAGGCAAAAACCTACTTCTATTACAGTATGGCGCCAAATATTAAATGCAATGTTAGAGCGTGAAGAATTAAAAATTAATTCTTTATTAGATGTACCTCATGCGCTGACGAAAGAAGTCGTTCAAAGCATCGGATATGAATGTTTTGTTAATCCTATTGTGGCTCATTTACGCCTACTTCAAAGTAAATGGAGAATTAGTCGTCATTGCGCCATTGACGTTATTACGCCAAATAAATTTCGTCCATTCCAGCATGCTGCATATGGAACAAATCTTTCCCAATCTGAAAAAAGAATGATAGGTGATCATATAGAAGCAGTAGCGGCACGGATATTAAGCAGTGATGAGCGCGGAGGATATTATGATGGAAATAGGAAAAGGGATAGTGTCTATCATACTTTAAGTTTTGAAGAGTTTTATCAAGGATGGGGCGTCACATCTAATTTGTATAAAGGAAAGCAACTATCTGTTGTTATTCCCGTACAAGATGAAGAGAAAACAATTGGAAACGTTATAGAAGAGCTTCGCAAAATTGAACCCTTCGAAATTATCGTTGTCGTAAATGGTTCGTCAGATAAAACGAAAAAAATTGCAAAAGACAAAGGGGCAACGACAATTGTATATAAAGAAGCACTCGGAAATGATGTAGGGCGCTCACTTGGAACTTATTTTGCCAAAGGAGAAATTGTGTTATTTATAGACGGCGATTTTATTATTCCAGCGAGTGAGCTATATCCTTTTGCAAAAGCTATAGCAGATGGAAAGGACGTCGCATTAAATGATTTAAATCACTATTTAGATTTAAGAGTACCACTTCATCTTGTAACTGCATTTAAGTATGCACTAAATTTAGCTTGTGATAGAAAGGATTTAGGGGTAGGCTCACTTATTGCGGTACCTAATGCATTTAGCCAAAAGTGTTTGAAAGCAATTGGGTATAAATCTTTATTGTCACCTTGTGTAGCACAAGTGAAGGCTCTTCTGTCTGGATTTGAAATTGCATGTGTATATCGTGTTGAGGTTGATAAGATGAACCGTATTCGTCCCAGTGAACATTTCGCAAAAATAGGTCACCCTCCAGCTGTACTTCGAATTATAGGTGATCATATAGAGGGACTAGAGCAAATAATTTCATTAACAGACAATCGTGGCGGATTCTATGATGGCAATAGAAAAAGAGATGTTTTATAGAAGTAACAAAAAAGTGTACAACATGTGTACACTTTTTTGTTCTGTTATAAAAACTATAACAGATTAGGAGATAAGAGTATTACAGCTCTACAATGGGTATTGTTCTTATATTACAAAATAGGACTCGTATATAAGGATACCAAAAAAATACAATTAAGGAAAGGGTTAATTTTAAAGACTTTTAAATGAAGTTAACACTATATATATAGTGGTTTGCTCAATATTTCACAAACATGTCACAACTATTTCGTTCACTTTCGTAAAAAAGTAGTATTCTAAGTGTGTAAGCTGTTATATAAAAAATCTTAGTCCTGTACTAATCAAAAATGGAGGAGATTAGGATGACTCAAGTATTAGAAAATGTTAAAAACGCATGGGAAAACTTTAAAGGTGAAAAATGGAAAGCAGAGATTGATGTTCGCGATTTCATTTTAAATAATGTAAACGTTTTCGAAGGAGACGAATCTTTCTTAGCAGAAGCAACTGAAGCAACGAAACAACTTTGGGATCAAGTAATGGATTTAACAACGAAAGAACGTGAAAACGGTGGCGTTCTTGATATGGATACAAAAATTGTTTCTTCTATTACATCACATGCCCCTGGATACTTAAATAAAGATATTGAAAAAGTAGTCGGTTTCCAAACTGATAAACCATTTAAACGTTCTTTACAACCATATGGTGGTATTCGTATGGCAGAACAAGCTTGTGAATCTTATGGATACGAAATGGATAAAGAACTTAGTCGTATTTTTAGAGATTGGAGAAAAACTCATAACCAAGGTGTATTTGATGCATACACACCAGAAATGAGAAATGCACGTAAATCAGGTGTTATTACGGGTCTTCCAGATGCATACGGACGTGGACGTATTATCGGTGACTATCGCCGAGTAGCGTTATATGGTATTGATCATTTAATTGAAGCGAAAAAAGCTGATTTAAATTTAACTGGCGGTGTAATGAGCGAAGATACAATGCGTTTACGCGAAGAGTTATCTGAGCAAATGCGTGCACTTCAAGAGTTAAAAGAAATGGCCGCTTCTCATGGCTTCGATATTTCTAAGCCAGCAACAAACACGCAAGAAGCATTCCAATGGTTATACTTCGCATACCTTGCAGCGATTAAAGAGCAAAACGGGGCTGCAATGAGTCTTGGGCGTACTTCTACATTCTTAGATATTTACATTGAAAGAGATTTAGCAAATGGTACTTTAACAGAAGAAGAAGTACAAGAAATTGTAGATCACTTCATTATGAAATTACGTCTTGTGAAATTCGCAAGAACACCTGATTATAATGAATTATTCTCTGGTGACCCAACTTGGGTAACTGAATCTATCGGTGGTATGGCATTAGATGGTCGTCCATTAGTAACAAAGAACTCATTCCGTTTCTTGCATACATTAGATAATTTAGGACCAGCTCCAGAACCAAACTTAACTGTTCTTTGGTCTAAACAATTACCAGAGAACTTTAAAAACTACTGTGCGAAAATGTCTATTAAAACATCAGCAATTCAATATGAAAATGATGACATTATGCGCCCTGAATACGGCGATGATTACGGTATTGCATGTTGCGTATCTGCAATGAGAATCGGTAAACAAATGCAGTTCTTCGGAGCTCGTGCAAACTTAGCGAAAGCATTATTATATGCGATTAACGGTGGTAAAGATGAAAAATCTAAAGCACAAGTTGGTCCTGAGTACGCACCAATTACTTCTGAAGTATTAAATTATGAAGAAGTTATGCATAAGTTTGATATGACAATGGAATGGTTGGCGGGTCTATATTTAAACACATTAAATGTTATCCATTACATGCATGATAAATATAGCTATGAACGTATTGAAATGGCACTTCATGATACAAACGTTCTTCGTACAATGGCAACAGGTATTGCTGGTCTATCTGTAGTAGCAGATTCATTAAGTGCAATTAAATACGCAAAAGTAAAACCAATTCGTGATGAAAATGGTATTGCAGTTGACTTCGAGATTGAAGGAGATTTCCCTAAATACGGTAACAATGATGATCGTGTAGATGAGATTGCTGTAAATCTTGTAAAAACATTTATGAATAAACTTCGTAAACATAAAACATACAGAAATTCTGTTCATACAATGTCAATCTTAACAATCACATCTAACGTTGTATACGGTAAGAAAACTGGTAATACTCCAGATGGCCGCCGTACTGGAGAACCATTTGCACCAGGTGCGAACCCAATGCATGGACGTGATACAAAAGGTGCATTAGCTTCATTATTATCTGTGGCTAAATTACCATATGAAGATGCACAAGATGGTATTTCTAATACATTCTCTATTATTCCGAAAGCACTTGGTAAAGAAGATGATGTACAAGTACGTAACTTAGTATCAATGCTTGATGGCTATGCAGTAAAAGAAGGCCACCACTTAAATATTAACGTATTTAACCGTGAAACATTAATGGATGCAATGGAACATCCTGAGAAATATCCACAATTAACAATTCGCGTATCTGGTTACGCTGTAAACTTTATTAAATTAACTCGTGAACAACAAATTGATGTAATTAACCGTACAATGCATGAAAGCATGTAAATGAAAAAAGTGTCCCTTCGCTCTTAATATATAGCGAAGGGAGGCTGTTTCAATAAAGGAGGAAGTAACATGGTAAAAGGAAGAATACATTCTGTAGAGTCTTGTGGTACTGTTGATGGCCCAGGGATTCGTTATGTCATATTTACACAAGGGTGTTTATTACGTTGTCAATATTGTCATAATGCTGATACGTGGGAAATCGGTAAAGGTAAAGAAATAACAGTTGAAGAAGTGATGCAGGATGTGACATGTTACCTTCCATTTATTGAAGCTTCCGGAGGCGGTATAACAGTTAGCGGTGGAGAGCCATTATTACAGCTAGACTTTTTAATTGAGTTGTTTAAAAAGTGTAAAGAGGCTGGTATCCATACAACAATCGACTCTTCTGGTGGTTGTTATTCTGAGGAACCAGAATTCCAAAATAAGCTAGATATTTTAATGGATTATACAGATTTAGTTTTATTGGATCTGAAACATATCGATTCCAAAAAGCATCGTAAATTAACAGGGAAACCAAATGAACATATTTTACAATTTGCTCGTTATTTATCGGATAAGAATAAACCGATTTGGGTACGACACGTATTAGTTCCTGGTGTTACGGATAATGAAGAGGATCTACAAAAACTATCTAGCTTTATTCAAAGTCTGTCTAATGTTCAAAAAGTTGAAGTGTTACCATATCATAAGCTTGGTGTATATAAATGGGAGGCGCTTGGACACAAGTATCCACTCGCAAATGTAGAACCACCTACTGAGAAAAATGTAGAACATGCTAAATATATTTTACAAGCGGTCTAATCCAAATATTGGATTAGGCTTTTTGCTTTCTTTACAATAAAATCTAGAGTATATATTGATAAAAGAGTATACTGAAAATAGAATATCCATAATTTTGTACGGAATAAATGGAGAAATTTACATAATTGTAAAGGGAAATCAAAATAGTAAAAAGAATTAAGAAGTAAAAGAGTGAGTATCATGGAATAGAGAACATTTGTAAGTTATTGCGAAAGCTCTTATAGGAAAGTATAATGTAAAGATATGAGCACAGATAGGATTAAGGGGTCAATCTTATATGCTTTGCATATCCACGACAGGTACATAGCTGAAAGGGAATTATTAAAATCTGTTTATGTAATTTTTAAGGAAAATGTTTTTCCTATTGTCGTATATGCAATATGGAGAAACAAAAAGCTAGGAGTGGATTTGTTTGATAAAAAACCCCAAGGTTTTAATATTAACTGCACATTACGGTAATGGTCATGTGCAAGTAGCAAAAACATTAGAACAAACATTTCGCCAAAAAGGAATTGAAGATGTTATTGTATGCGACTTGTTTGGAGAATCACATCCATTTATAACTGACATTACAAAATATCTATATTTAAAAAGTTATACAATAGGAAAAGAATTATATCGTTTGTTTTATTACGGGGTAGAAAAAATTTATGATAAGAAAATAGCATCTTGGTATGCGAACTTTGGAAGGAAACGTTTGAAAACACTTTTACAGGTGGAGAAACCAGATATTGTAATTAATACATTTCCAATTATCGCTGTACCAGAATTAAAGAAACAAACAGGTATTTCAATTCCTGTCTATAACGTATTAACGGATTTTTGCGTGCACAAAATATGGATTCATCGAGAAGTAGATCGTTATTTTGTTGCAACGGATCATGTGAAAGAATTGATGGTTGATATCGGTGTACCTGCGGAACAAATTGTTGAAACAGGAATTCCAATTCGGAGTAGTTTTGAGTTAAAGGTAAATCCAGAAATCATATATAATAAATATCAGTTATGTAAGAATAAAAAGATTTTACTAATTGTAGCAGGTGCTCATGGGGTATTAGGAAATGTAAAAGAACTATGCCAATCATTTATGTCAGTGCCTAATTTACAAGTAGTTGTCGTTTGTGGGAAAAATGAAGCTTTAAAACAGGATTTATTAAGTTTACAGAAGCAAAATTCCGATGCATTAAAAGTGTTTGGGTATGTTGAAAATATTGATGAATTATTCCGTGTTACTTCTTGTATGATTACGAAGCCAGGCGGAATAACATTAAGTGAAGCAGCAGCGTTGCAAGTACCTGTCATTTTATATAAGCCTGTTCCAGGACAAGAAAATGAAAATGCGATGTACTTTGAAAGAAAGGGAGCAGCAGTTGTCATTCGCGATGATAGTGAGGTTTTTGCAAAAACAGAGGCATTATTACAAGATGATGTGAAGCTTCTTCAAATGAAAGAAGCAATGAAAAGCATCTATCTTCCAGAGCCAGCTGGCCATATTGTAGATGCAATTTTGGCGGAAAATCATGCAGAACCGCGTCATATACCTATTAAATCACCTGCTCTTGCACAATCTTTTACTTAATATGAAACCCTCTTTGTATATGTAAAGAGGGTTCTTTATTATTTTTAAAGAAAATTTAGTGAGTTATCCACAAAAGGATTGCGCTTTCATTAAACAGTAAAGTCGGAATATTAACAACTATATCCACATTGTCCACAATTTTTAGAAAAATATCCACAATTAAAACAGCTGATATATGCTTTAATATAGAAAAATATTAAATGTTTTTGAAAATTACTAACAATTTCATCGGTTTTGTGGATAAAGTTGTCCACAGCAAAAAAGTCCCTTATGTATAAGGGGCTTTTTTGCTTACTTCTATCAGTCGAGAAAATTATGTAATGAAAATGAATAATTAGGGGGGAAACTTCTAATTATTCATTTTCACTTTAAATGCTTTTCGAGCGATATCCTGCTGCACGATCTGCTTTTTGAAATTCGCGTTGATAGAGAACTTCTTGTGTACTAGATAATGTGTTTTTTGCTTTATCACGTTTCTTTTTATCCATTACAAATCACCTCGTGTCTTAAAGTTACTATTTATCGTTTCCAAAGACATGAGGGGATATACGCATATGGAAAATGTTAACGATTGATTATCATTTCAGAAAATTTAGATTACGCTTCTTTTAATTGATGAGCATCTTGGAAGGTTGTATCTCGCATTGTAGCAAGTGTGTATTGATCTTTTGGAATTTCATATAAGTTATACACTTCTTCGTTTGCGTTAATTTCATCATATACGGCTTTTCTTGTTTCGTTTGCTAGATTCACATATTGCAGTTTTTCTGCAGCTTTAATAGAACGAATATTTATTTTACGAATACGCATGAAAATTGTTTCAATATCTAATTCATAGAAAAGTTCACTAAAAAATGAATCTTTTGCCAATTTGTTATAGCCTTTTCCATGATATGGTTTGCCAAGCCATGTCCCGAGAAATCCAGCTTTTTCTTGCACATCAAATAAAGTAATTGTTCCGATAGGGTTACCCCATTCATCTAAAATTGTGCGTGAAATTAATTCACCACGCTCTTCAGCTTCAATCGTTTGTTTCGTTAAGAATAAATATTCTTCATAAGAATAAGCCTTTTGACGCACAAAAGGGAAGACAGCTGGATCCACCATTAACTCGTATAGAACGTGGCTGTCGTGTAAGTCGCGTTTTTTCAACATACTAACTCCTCCTCACACGAGGGTAGCATGACGAAAAAACACCCCACCCTCGAAATTTTTATATCAATCTTTAAAAAATTTCGGGGTGGGAATCGAACCCACTAGAACCAGTTTCTAACGCTGGTGGCGCACCATTTGCCTTCCCCATTCATCAATTTGAAAATGATAATCACGACACAAATTGATTATGGTTTCATTCAGTTTATAATCGTATAATACTTTATCTAGTCAAAAAAATAAACTAGTTTTTTTTATTTTTTTTGTAAATTATTTTTCCATCAATCATAGTTAGTACAGGCTTGGCTAAATAATGGAAAGGATGATGAGTCCATAGCACGAGATCGGCGTCTTTTCCAACCTCGATGCTTCCAATTCTATCCTCTAAACGCAAATTTCGTGCTGGGAATATGGTGATTCCTTCTAGTGCTGTTTTCTCGTCTAACCCTTCTCTTACTGCAACAGCAGCGCAAACATTTAAATATTGAATGGGTGTATAAGGATGATCTGTTGTGATAGAAACTTCCACACCATTTTTTGATAATATATGGTAAGTATCCCATGTTTTATTTTTTAGTTCGATTTTAGAACGGCGTGTCAGAGTGGGACCAACTGAAACCTTCAAATTGTGTTTTGAAAGTTCTTCAACAATAAAGTGTCCTTCTGTGCAATGTTCAATGCGTAAATCGAGATTGAATTCTGTTGCAAAGCGTAGAGCAGAACTAATATCATCTGCTCGGTGAGCGTGGATACGTACGGGTATTTCCCGACGTAATGCTTTTAAAATAGGAAGCATTCGAAAATCAGCTTCGTGCCCGTAGTGTTGTGCTTCATAGAATGATTCCCGAAGTAACCCCATAATCCCCATACGTGTAATGGATTCTTTTGTTCCATTACTATGGACTTTTTTAGGATTTTCTCCAAAGGCAATCTTTAAACCAGCAGGTTCTTGAATAATCATATGATCAATACAAGTTCCAGCTGTTTTTATTACACAAGTAGTACCCCCGATAATATTTTGACTGCCAGGCATAACGTGAACGGTTGTAATTCCGTTTTGTACAGCGTCTTGAAAGGCAATATCTAAAGGATGGATTCCATCTAAAGAACGAATATGTGGTGTTGAAACTTCAGATGTTTCATTGGCATCATTTCCAGCCCAACCAGTACCTTCATCATAGAGACCAAGGTGAGTATGGACATCAATAAAGCCAGGTAAGAGATGGAGTGCTCGTGCATCTATAACGGTCATATCTTGAGTAGGTGGAATAAAAGGTTTGACCTCGGTAATTCGCTCTCCTGTAACGAGTACATCTCCTTGAAACTTTTGAGATGTAATAGGGTATACAATGGCTTGTTTGAGCAATATTTTCATAGGTACCTCATTTCTGTTACTTTATAATGCTAATGGAAGTTAAGGGAAAGTAACTGAAAGGTTATTTATATGGTAATGCTTCGGATCCTAGAAAATGAAAGTTTTGAAAGAGCCCATGTAAAATTGTGTTTTAGAAGTACTACATTGTATGCGAAAGTATATTTTGTAATGCATGGTCTATTTCTGGAAATGTGTATTGGTATCCATGTTCAATTGCTTTAATGGGTAATACACGTTGCCCTTCTAGTACAAGTATGCTCATTTCACCTAATAAAGTTTGAATGATAAAAGAAGGTACAGGCAACCAATGAGGCTTTTTCATTATAGTTGCAATGGTTTCTCCAAATTCCTTCATTCTTATAGGTGTTGGTGCTGTCATATTAAGAGGACCATCAATTTCTTTTTTGTGTATAATGAAATCCATCATACGAACGACATCGTCTATATGAATCCATGATAACCATTGCTTCCCAGAACCAATGGTGCCGCCGATATAGAATTGATAGGGAAGTAGCATTTTTGGAAGAGCTCCTTCATTTGCACCTAATACAACTCCAAATCTTGCGTAGATTGTTCGTATTCCGAGAGAACGTGCTTTAGATGCTTCTTGTTCCCATGAATATACTGTATTTGCTAAAAAGTCATTTCCAGGAGTCTCATGCTGTTCTGTAAAAGACTCTATTTCAGACGTTCCATAGTATCCAATAGCACTTGCGTTAATAAATGTGTGTGGCTTTGTATGGAGTCCCTGCAATTGTTTAATGAGTCCTTTTGTTGTTTGAATTCTACTGTTTAAAATGGCTTTCTTTTGTTGCTTTGTCCATCTACTATTAATAGACTCTCCGGCTAGATTAATAACTACATCAATAGAAGAGAGGGGGAAGGTTTGTAAATCTGGTGTCCATTGAACATACTGAAGGTTAGGATCGGAAGTTTCAGTAGTTTTTTTTCGTGTGAGAATGTAAACAGTATATCCTTTTTGAATAAAAAAAGTAGAAAGGGATTTACCGATAAAGCCTGTACCACCAGAAATTGCGATTTTCACAAGTATTTCCTCCTCATTATATATATTCTTGAAAAGAAAAAATGTTCCTCGACTATGTTAAAATAATAGAGAGGTGAGAGTATGGCTGTCATTACAAAAATAGAAGTACAAAAACGATCGAAAGAACGATTTAATATTTATATTGATAAAGGTCAAGGCGAAGAGTACGGATTTAGTGTGGATCAAGTAATCTTAATAAAACATGGATTACAAAAAGGTTTAGAAATCGATGAAATCGAGTTAGGAAATATTTTGTACAATGAAGAAGTACAAAAAGCATATTTACAAGCAATCTCCTATTTATCCTATCAAATGAGAACAAAACAAGAAATAGAAGATTTTTTACGAAAAAAAGAAGTGGGACAGGCCATCATCTCTGAAGTCGTTTCGAAATTATTACATGACCGATATATTAATGATAAAGAGTATGCTGTTTTATATACGCGAACGCAAAGTAATGTGAATCGAAAAGGTCCAACTGTTATTAAAAGAGAGTTATTAAATAAAGGTGTTCAGGATTTAATTATTACACATAGTTTACAAGAATATCCGAAGGAAAAGCAAATTGAGAATGCCTTGTTTCTCATAGAGAAGAAGAAAAAATCTTATCAAAAACATTCTTTTTTACAAATGAAACTAAAGTTAGATGAGATGCTTGTTCGAAAAGGATATTCTAGAGAAGTAATTCAAATTTGTTTGGAAGAATTGAAAGACGAAAAAGATGACGAAAAGCAACAAGAAGCGTTACACTATCATGGGAATAAATATTATGAGAAATATAAGAAGCATGATGGATGGACATTTGAAAACAAGATGAAACAAGCGTTATATCGAAAAGGATTCTCTATTGATGAAATCGAGATATTTTTGCAAATGAAACGCGAAGAGGAATGAGGAGAATAAGATGAATATGCCAAAACGCTACAGTGAAATGACACCGCATGAGCTAAGGGAAGAAATTGGCGCTTTGAAGGAGCAAGCAGTAAAAGCTGAGCAGCTTGGGATTGTCAATGAATTTGATGTATTAATGAGAAAAATGGCAATGGCTCGTGCTTATATGACGGATATAAACAAATTCCGTATTGGTGAAACATATGAATTAGTAGAAGAACCTGGTGTATTATTTAAAATTACGTATTTCAATGGGGTATTTGCTTGGGGATATAAGCAAAATGATAATGAAGAGATTGGCATACCAATTTCCTTATTGCAAGAAAAATAAAAACCAGAGAGCATATATCTCTCTGGTTTTCATCTTTGGTAGGCGTTAAAGGAGATAGGAGATTCTAAAATTGGCGTTTTTTACATTCATTTGCCAATATAATGAGAGACTGGGTTTGTTGCGTCTGTCCGTTAACTTGCGCTTTCGCATGTTTTGGACGAGTCCACGTATGGTTAAATAATTCAGAACGACTATCTAAGCGATCACGGTAGCTCATCTTTATCACCTCGTGTAGGAAGTTAATTTAATTTGTATTACTCTTCCTGCTGATTTGCAGCACGCATACGTTCTTGTGGGTGCGTGTTAATTGTGCCGTTAGGTCGTTTCGAAGCGAAGCGTGATTTCGCTTTCGGTTGACCGTCGATTTTGCTGTTGTTTTTTGACTCAGACCAAAATTCGGCTTGTTTACCCATTACGAACGCCCTCCTCATTATCGGTTGATACCTCTTTAAGAAGTATCAATTATAGAATGTGCAAAATTGAAGAAACTATCCTTTAGAAATGAAGGGATAAATAGGTAAAAGGAGATTATAATATGAATGATATTTATGAAACATTAACGAAAGAATTATTAGACAAGAATGACAAGCTTTCTTACGCACAAGCTCGTGCGTGGGTTGAGTTACTATGGGAAGATTTTCAAACAACTTATGCAAAATCAGGTCGTTATCAAGGCGATGAAATGACGGAACAAGTGGTACGATCATGGATTAATAATCATGGTGTACGCCTTCATGAAATGCGTACAAATAATCCGAAGTATAGTCATTTAATTAATCAAGAAGATCATTTGAAACATTAAAAAAAGCGACTTAAGTCGCTTTTTTTAATGTGGAAGTAATTCCAGTTTTTTTCGAAGCTTTTCTTCACTAAAGATCCATCCTGTATAGGAACTAATAATATTTAAATTGTGGTCGAGCTGAACGATTGCAACAAATGGATAATAATCTTTACTTCGATATCGTAAATCAATGAATCGTACTTCATAATAATGGTCATGATCAAAAATATCCCAGCGATATACAGGAGAGAAAGATAGAAAGGCCGAGATGTTTTCATCTTGTTTAGCTGCTCGCATAATATTATTGTCTGGGAACGGTACCCGATCGAATTTATCATATATCATGATGTTACCACGGTGCCATCTCGCAACGTAGTAATAATCAGCCGTAACGATTGCTAAATGGTAATGGTAAAATCGGTAAGAAGGAGAAATGATAATCTTTTCGACATTTTTGAAACGTTTGTGTACAACGCTTCTTATATTTCTGTGCATCATAATCCGTCCGATATAGTAAACAATCATTAATATATATGCCGCTAAAGCTGTATATCCCTTATGAGAACCGACGAGCATGCAAGCAATTGCAAGTATATGGATAAAGAAAATTACGGTGTCGAATGTATTAATCACGCCGAGTGCGACCCATTTTTTTGTGAAAGGCCGTAATGCTTGTGTACCATAGGCATTGAAAATATCTACAAAGACGTGAAGGAAGACAGCAATAAATGACCAAAGCAGTAGATGAAGATATGGAGCGTCTGAAAAGAAGGCGAAAGAGATGCCACTTATAAGGAATGACCAAAGAATTACCGCAGGAATAGAATGAGTAATTCCACGATGATTTCTTATATATTTAGCGTTATTACGCAATTTTAAAACTGTGTCAATGTCAGGAATGTTGGAACCAGCAATTGTAGCGAGCATAACAGCTTGGGGGCCAATATCACTTTGTGCTATGGCTGGATCTAATGTTGCTAAGCTACCTAAAGTGATACCCATAACAAGGTGAGTGGCTGTGTCCATAGAAATCCACCTCCGTTTTTTATTAATGTAACTCTTTTTATTCGATACCTCAAGTCCTTTGCCTTCTATTTCCTGTATCATCTTACTTAAATTTTTTCCTAAAATCTTTATAATAGTACTTATATGCAAAAAAATGAGGGGGATCAAGTTTGACACTTGAAATACTAAACAATTTTAATATAGAGCAGTTTCAAAATGATTTAATTGGTTGGTTTGAAGAAGAACAGCGCGACTTACCATGGAGAAAGAATAAAGATCCATACCGCGTTTGGGTTTCTGAAATTATGTTACAGCAAACAAGAGTAGAAGCTGTAAAACCATATTACGCAAATTTTATGGGGAAGTTTCCTACACTTGAAGCGTTAGCGAACGCAGATGATGAAGAAGTATTAAAAGCATGGGAAGGTTTAGGATATTATTCTAGAGCACGTAATTTACATGCGGCAGTAAAAGAGGTAAAAGAAGTATACGGCGGAGTTGTACCAAGTGATGTAAAGAAAATTGAAAAGTTAAAAGGAGTGGGACCATATACAAAAGGTGCTATTTTAAGTATCGCATATGGTATACCAGAGCCGGCAGTTGATGGAAATGTTATGCGTGTATTATCTCGTATTTTATCAGTATGGGATGATATTGCAAAACCAAAGACTCGAAAAGTTTTTGAAGAGATTGTGCGTGAAATTATTTCAGTAGAAAACCCATCTTATTTTAATCAAGGATTGATGGAATTAGGTGCACTAATTTGTATTCCGAAAAATCCAGCATGCTTACTTTGTCCTGTACGTGAACATTGCAGAGGATATGCTGAAGGTGTTCAAAAAGAATTACCAGTAAAAAGTAAAGCGAAAGCTCCTAAAATGGTACCTATTGTTGCAGGTGTACTTCAAACTGAAGACGGTCGTTACGTTATTAATAAACGTCCAAGTACAGGTTTGTTAGCTAACATGTGGGAGTTTCCGAATATGGAACTTGGAGAAGGTATTCGAAATCAGAAGGAACAGCTTATAGATTATATGAAAGAAAAATTTGAGCTCGAGGTTTCTATTGATGAATACGCAATGAATGTACAACATACGTTTACACATCGTACTTGGGATATATTTGTATTTTACGGAAAAATAACCGGTAATATTGTTGATACAGATACATTAAAATTTGTATCAAAAGAGGTATTTGAGCAATTACCTTTCTCAAAATCACACCGTACTATTTATGAAAATTGTGTGGAGAAAATTACAATGCAATAAACAAAAAAAGTGTTCCCAATCTAGGGAACACTTTTTTAATCGTAAGAAATTTTTGTCCCATGAGTCCAACTAGCTTCACCTTCTTGTAAGCCGCCTCTTGATTCGATTTCTACTACAATTTCTTTGTAAATACTTTGCCCTTCTACATTTAAATAAGGCAGAACCTGTTGTAGTGAGTGATGAAAATAAGCTAATTCATCTTCTTTCCATTCATTTTTTGAAATCATCGTTAGTTCAGTCATATCGCGTCCTATATACATATTTACACCTCCATTTTCTATAGTTTGAATGAGTAACAAAAGTTATATGCGGAAATTTTAAAAAAGAAAATTACGGATAGCTTCTAAGTGAATTGGTTACATTATTGATTGTGGAGGTGAGAAAGATGAGTAAAAAACAACAAGGTTATAACAAAGCAACTTCTGGTGCTAGCATTCAAAGTACAAATGCTAGTTATGGTACAGAGTTTTCAACTGAAACAGATGTACAAGCTGTAAAACAAGCAAACGCACAATCAGAAGCAAAGAAAGCACAAGCTTCTGGTGCACAAAGTGCAAACGCTAGTTATGGTACAGAATTTGCAACTGAAACAGACGTGCATTCTGTGAAAAAACAAAATGCTAAGTCAGCTGCAAAACAATCACAATCTTCTAGCTCAAATCAGTAATGAAAGAAAAACACTTCTCTAATTCGGGAGAAGTGTTTTCTTTTTGCGTGGATCGTTGTAATGAAAAGAAAGCGAACGACATAACTTCTAATAAGTCAACAAATGTAGTCAAAGGAGAAGGAAGTTAACAATTAGAATTATGTAATTAGGAATAATAACTGATGAATAAGTCCAAAAGGGGGTAAGTAATGAACGATTTTGATAAGTTGGTAGGGGAGCAATTAGAAACGATGGATGAGTTGTTAAAGTTACAAGCACATCTAGAGAAGTATCAACAAATCGAAATGAATGAAAAAGATACGTGCGATAAAAAAGAACTGCATTTTATCCGTCAGGAAATATATAGAACAGAAGTAGCGTTGAAGATGTTACATGAGAAATTTGAAGAACAAACGAATAGTGTAATTCAATCTTTTGCAACTGAAAAAATGATTTCAAATTTAGGGTAAGATATATTGTTATCTTCAGGTGAAAAGTCCTTCTTTGTATGGAAATAGAGAAGGGCTTTTTCTATTACGTGTCCTCGCTTATAAATAATGCAGTACAATCCTTATCTCTTAAGAAGAGTTGGGGCATAGTATTCAACGATAAACCTCCTGCATATTCAGTTTGAAAAATAGAGTCTTATCCCTTTAGTTTTAAAATTTCGACAAAAAAGTTATAATAGAAAAAAAGTGAATGCCGTTCAAAGGGCATTTGCAGTTGAAAGAAGGGAGCATATATGGGATTTCCCAAAGAAGGAGAAAAAGTACAAATACATAGTTATAAACATAATGGCTCCATTCATAGAATGTGGGAAGAAACAACAATTTTAAAAGGGACACAGAGTCTTGTAATCGGAGCGAATGATCGTACAGTAGTTACAGAATCGGATGGCCGAACATGGATTACTCGTGAACCAGCAATTTGTTATTTTCATGCCAACTATTGGTTTAATGTGATTGGGATGCTTAGGGAAGATGGCGTATATTATTATTGTAATTTAAGCTCACCTTTTGCGTATGATCCTGAAGCATTAAAGTATATTGATTATGATTTAGATATTAAAGTATATCCAGATATGACATATACGCTTCTAGATGAAGATGAGTATGAAAAACATAGTCAAATTATGCAGTATCCACCTGTTATTGATACAATTTTAAAACGAAATGTAGCACATTTAACACAGTGGATTCATCAAAGAAAAGGTCCATTTGCACCAGATTTCGTAGATATGTGGTATGAACGATATTTAATGTACAGAAATTAAAACAAACCTGCAGGGGGCTTCCCGGCAGGTTTGTCCTATTAGAGGGGGGATTATGTGCAAGGCATAAAAAGATATTTACAATTTGTTAAACCATATCGATGGCTTATTGCTATTACAATTATTATTGGACTAGTTAAGTTCGGTATCCCACTTATTATGCCGTGGTTATTAAAGTATATTATCGATGATGTAATTCAAGGCGCAGGCTCACTTCAAGATAAAACATCTCAATTAATAACAGCGATTGGAATTGCTTTTTTTATTTTTGCGGTATTAAGACCACCGATTGAATATTATCGTCAATATTTCGCCCAACGTATCGCAAATACAATACTATATGATTTGCGGAAGCATATTTTCGGTCACTTACAAAAGTTAAGTTTACGTTATTACTCCAATACAAAAACAGGGGAGATTATTTCGCGTGTCATCCATGATGTAGAACAAACGAAGGATTTTGTAATTACTGGTTTGATGAACGTCTGGTTAGATACTGCAACAATTGCTATTGCTATCATTGTTATGTTTTCTATGAATATAAAATTAACATTTGTTGCGTTATTGATTTTACCTATTTATGTAATTGCAGTGAAATATTTTTTCGGACGTCTTCGGAAATTGACGAAAGAGCGTTCACAAGCGTTAGCGACAATGCAAGGGTATTTGCATGAACGTATTCAAGGAATGCAAGTGACACGTAGCTTTGCGTTAGAAGAGTATGAGGGGAAGCAGTTTGAAAAAAGAAATAATGAATTTTTAACGAAAGCATTAACCCATACAAGTTGGACGGCAAGAACATTTTCGGCAGTAAATACGTTAACCGATTTAGGTCCGTTACTTGTGATTGGTTTTGCAGCATATGAAGTAATTCAAGGGCAGTTAACGCTAGGAACGATGGTAGCTTTTGTTGGATATATGGATAGTTTATATAGTCCGCTTCGCCGCCTTGTTAATTCATCTACAACATTAACACAATCTTTTGCATCGATGGACCGTGTGTTTGAACTGTTAGATGAAAAATACGATATTGTTAATGTACCAAATGCGGTACAAACGAAAAAATTAAATGGAGAAATTGTATTTGACAATGTTTCTTTTCGTTATAATGCAGATGAAAAAGAGATATTACACAACTTGTCATTAACTATGCAGCCTGGAGAGAAAGTAGCGCTTGTAGGAGCGAGTGGGGGGGGGAAGTCATCTCTTGCTAGTTTGATCCCGCGTTTCTATGATGTTTCTGAAGGCGCGGTTTATGTAGATGGCATAGATGTAAGAAAGTACAATATGAGAAATTTGCGTAGTCATATTGGAATTGTACTGCAGGATAATTTATTGTTTAGCGATACAATTGGAGCTAATATTTTATATGGAAATCCGAAAGCTACAGAGAAAGAAGTGATTGCAGCTGCCAAAGCTGCGCAAATTCATGATTTTATTATAGACTTACCAGATGGTTATAATACTGTCGTTGGAGAACGTGGTGTGAAGCTATCAGGCGGGCAAAGACAACGCGTGGCAATTGCACGAGTGTTTCTAAAGAGTCCGTCGGTACTTATATTAGATGAAGCAACTTCAGCATTAGATTTAGAAAATGAAAGGTATATTCAAGAGGCGCTTCAGACGTTAGCTGCTGACCGGACAACGATTATAATCGCACATCGATTAGCGACGATTACGCATGTTGATACGATTATTTACATTGAAGACGGTGAGATTAAAGAGACTGGTTCTCATGAAGAGTTAATGCGAAAAAGAGGATTTTATTACAATTTATATCAACTTCAACATATAACAGAAACAGCTCCTTTACCATAAAAGGAGCTGTTTTTTTATTCGTCTTCTTTTTTATCATCGATTTGGAGTTCTTTTTCTGGTTTATGATATGTGTAGAAGCTATCTACAAGCAAATCTAAATGCTCTACTTCTTCGCTATAGTTAATGATGGAAGAAATAAGAGGGAAGAGATGTAACCATGTTTTATATGCTTCTTCATCGTCCTTATTTTGATATTCCATAAAGATATCAATTAATTCTTGTTTACCTGTTTCAACTTCATCAAGCATTTCAACTGATTGTTGTTTTTTTGCTTTACCAATAAATTTTAATAAAACTTGTTCATGATAATGCGTTAATGAGTCAAGTTCATTTTGGATAGATTCCTGAAATTCTTCCGGCATATAGCGCAGTTCATTTTCAGTACGGTGTAATGATTTTAACGTACTTAAAGCACGGCTTGTTGTCGCTAACATTTGTCTGAATAAAACGAGCTTACGAATTTTTGCGAACTTTACTTTTTTCGTATAGCTTCTTTCTTCTTTATACAGCAAATAGTAATGATTTAGTTTAATCATTTTTTCTTTCATACGATCAATATCAGTTTTTAGCGTTGTAAAATCAGAAGCCTGCCTGCTATTCATTCGAATCCATTTTACAATTTCTTCTGTATTATCAACGATACGATGATAAAGTTTTGTTTCATATTTTGGCGGCATAAATACTAAATTTACAAGTGAAGCCGCAATAATACCAATCATAATCGTCGCAAATCGAAGTAAGGCAAAACTAAAGAAATCTTCGCCTTGATACTCCATAATGGCGATAACTGTTACTAAAGCAATTGATATTGTGTTTTCTAATCGTAATTGTAATGTAAGAGCAATTACTAATATACATGTTAATCCAATAATAAAAGGATTATGTCCAAAAGCAGTAGCAAATGCGATAGCAAATATCGCACCAATTACATTTGCTTGAATTTGTTCAAGTGCTGTTAAATAAGAACGGTATACAGACGGTTGAACAGCAAAGATAGCTGAAATTCCCGCAAATACCGGACTCGGTAATTGAAGTAAAATACAAGCAAATAAAGCTAACGTGATGGCAATACCCGTTTTTAAAATGCGAGCACCAAGTTTCATACCCTTAATAAGATCCTTTCTCTTGTCATAATGAATGTACAACATGATACTATACATTCATTACAATATGTTAGCAAGTGATATTTTAGTGACGTTAAAAGAAATTAGTGTTCATTTTATCCCGCTAATTGTGAGTAGTAAGATTCCTGCCTCAAAAATTAGAAGCTAGATGCCGGTAAACGCTCGATTGGTGTAGGCTAATTAAAGTTTCACTTTATAATTTTTCCTAATTCCTTTTAAACATCAGTTTTTAGTAAAAAAACCTGCTGAATTTCAGCAGGTCTCAAATTGTTACTATAGATTACTATGAGAAGCGTACTTCGTCAATTTTTTCTTAATAATGAAAATTACTCATTTTACTCTGTTGAGATAGATGGGTCTGCCTGTTCTTTTTTCGGGATAATCTCAAAAAACTGGTTCTGTATATCATCTAATAATGCTGTTAATAAAGCAACTTCCTCATATTGCTCATGTTCGTTTAGTACACGAATATAGTCTAGCAATAATTCAGTTACATCTTTCAAACCATTTTTACTAATTGGTTGTAATGTAACATTTGCCCCTTTTGCAATTCTTCTTTTTAAGGCCTGTTCTGTTAGGCCTAAGTTTGAATCATGACGCAAATAAACAACACCGCCAGTCATGCCAGCGCAAATCCATGGACCAGGGTCACCTAAAACAAGCGCTCGCCCATTTGTCATATATTCAAAAGCAAAACCTTTAATATTGGAGTATGACCCTATATTTCCTTGCTCTTTTTCACGGAGTGGTTTTGTTATTCTACCTCCAATGATCATGTCTGCCCCAGAAAGGCGAATGCCAGCGCGAGCATCAGCGTTCCCTTGCACGTATAGTGCCCCTTTTTGTGCACCATATCCAAATCCTTTTCCGACAGAACCGTTATAATATACTCCGTCTTTTCCTTTTGATTTCGTTATATAAATCCCACCACCAAAGGAAGTTTTACCAATGCCATCTTGTGCGCCGCCATTTACGTGTATAAATAAATTTTCACTATTGTAAGCGCCTAACCCATTTCCGGGAATAGAACCATTCGTATACTTTAATGTAAGTGGTTCAAGTTGAGTAGCTTCATATAGTTTACTGCGAACGCGATAACATGATTCTAGACCACCCATAACGCGTTGCTCTACACCAACGCCTACTAATTCTTTTGAGTCAGCGGAATGAACTGTCTTAAATTGTTTTTCTGGTACACCATCTGTTGTTGTAACAGATGGATGTTCTATTATTTGTAATAAATTACGTAAGTTTAATAAATTTTCGCCTCGAACTTGCTCTAATAAATCAGAACGCCCAACAATTGCTTGTAAATTTGTATACCCAAGCTGTCCTGTTAATCGTTTTAGTTCTATACCGAAAGAGGTGAATAAATTTAGCAGGCCAGTAACTGCGCTTTCTAATTCGCGTGGGACGAAGCGGCGTAACCCATGTTCCTTTGCTTGTGCTTCAGACTCGATTTGTGTCGCAATTCCGACATGGCAAGTATCTAGATGACACCCACGGCAAGTAGTACAGCCGATTGCAATCATTGATAGTGTGCCAAATCCAATACGGTTTGCTCCGAGAAGCATGATTTTCAAGGCATCATTTACACTTCGAATACCACCATCTGCCCAAATCTCTACTTTATGTCTCATGCTCGCTTCTAATAAAGCGTTGTGAGCGGCTTTAACACCAATTTCTACAGGAAGACCTACATGTTGCAAGGCGTGAATACGTGCAGCACCTGTTCCGCCATCGAATCCGCTAATGTTAATAAAATCAGCACCAGCTTTGGCGATACCGACAGCAATTGTTCCGATATTAGGAACGACAGGGACTTTCACGGCTACTTTGGCAAGTTGATTAGCTGTTTTAATTTCCGTAATCATTTGAGCTAAATCTTCAATTGAATAAATATCATGGTTATTAGAAGGTGAAATTAAATCTGAGCCAATTGTCGCATTACGTGCTTCAGCGATTTTGGCTGTTACTTTTGAACCAGGTAAATGCCCACCTTCCCCAGGCTTTGCGCCTTGACCGATTTTGATTTCAATTAAGTTCGATGAGTTTAGTAGTTCGGCATTTACTCCAAATCGCCCAGATGCCACTTGTTGTCCACGTGTATGTGGATATTTTCCAATCATATCTTTAATTTCGCCGCCTTCACCGTTCAAGCTAATCATATTTAGCTGATCGGCCGCTTCTGCATATGCGCGAAAGGCAATTTCGTTTTGAGAACCAAATGACATAGAACTAATAATAAATGGAAAATCATGGGTTTTAATGCCGATAGATACTTCTTCAGTTGGAACGACATGTTTTGTTTGTTTCGTTTGAACAAGGTGTCTGATTGCGATGGGATTATTCTCTTCTAGTTCACTTAACTTGTCACGGTAATCATCATAAGAATTTCCTTTTGCAACATCGCCGATTGCTTTCCAAATTCGCGGGAATATATGAAATGATTTTCGCATTCTAATTTTAGGATTGTTATAATCATCCGCTCGCATTTTTGCATCTTCAGCAAGTGATTCAAGTGAAAAAGCTAAATCATTTGAACCGAAGAAATTTGTAATCTGTAATATATTTGCGATTTCTTCATGTAACCCAATAGATGAATAGAGACGTCCGTAACCACGTAACTCATGAATTCCAATTGTTGAAATGACTTTTTCTAATCCTTTATTAAGTGCATTATACAGATTCGTAATTGGTGTTTTTGTTCCATCATTTACAGTCGCGAATAATAAATATGGATTAATACTATCTGCTCCTAATCCATATAGCGTGACAATGTCATGTAAGGAGCGAAGGGCACCAGAACGTATAACGAGAGAACAATTGCGGCGTAATTTATTTTCACTTAATGCTTGATGTACTTTAGCAGTAACTAAATGTGGATCAATCCACAATCTTTCATTTAGATGGGCTTTTGCGTCATCTAATACTAGTAGGGAAGCACCATTGTTAACAGCAGCTATCGCTTCAGAACTAATGCGGCTTAATGCACATTGTAGAGTTTCTGACGAGCTGAATGTAGCAGAGATTGTGGCGATAGAGTTATGAGTTTTAAATAGCTCTATGAGTTGTTCGTACGTAATTGTGTGTAATTCCTCTGCAATAGGTTGTGCCACGCTGCCTTCTAAAATAATTGGTGAAAGCATTTCAACTACAAATGGCCGTTTTGCGCCACTTAATAAACTTGGACGCTCTCCAAGTACAGTACGTGTAGAGAAGTGTTCAATTTCACGGTCACGGTCAATTGCAGGGTTTGTAACAACAGCTACACTTTCTTTAATGAAGTCAGCGATATTTCGTCTATCAGTATCAAGTGCGGCAAGTGGTGAGTCATGCCCAAGTGAGCGTATTGGCTCAACGCCTTTTGTTGCCATCTGTTCAAGGAGTTGAATATGTTCTCGGTCCCATCCGAAAGCGACGTATTGTTTCGTTTCAACTTGAACAGAATCACATAGCCCTTGGATTTTTTTCGTTTCAGGGATAGATAAATTTAAATGGTAATTGGTAGTATCAATTCGCTTTTTAAAACGGTTATATACTTGGATTTGATATTTGTCATATTCATAAAGAACAAGTTCATCTTGTTCATTCCATTTTAATCCGACTTTTTCTCCAGGAGCGAGTGGTTTTGGTTCTGCTACATATTTAGTTGGTGATACAACTCCAGGTTCAGAAGAGAAAATATAAGAGCTCTCTGTCTCTACTTTCCATACTGGGCGTAATCCAAGGGAATCAACGCTGAAAACAGCTTCATCTTTAAAACGGGAAATGATGCCAGCTGGTCCTTGGGCAAAATGTCCCCATGCTTCACGTATATACGTATATAAATCTTGTAAAGGTGTTTCATAAAGTTTAATTTCATTAATAATTGGTGGGAATAGAATTTCCATTGCTTCAAATAAGCTGTAGTTGTATTGAACAAGTAGGGTTTCTAAGGTGCGGTTTAAATCTTGAGAGTCACTGCCTCCTGCAGTAAGTGGTACATCAATCATTTCGGCTTGATCGCGTAATTTCGCAATTGTGTTAATTTCACCATTATGTCCGAGAATGCTAAATGGTTGTACACGAAAAAAATTAGATAATGTATTAGTAGAGTAGCGGTTATGTCCTAATGTCATAGTTGAAGCGATAAGCGGATGTTGTAAATCATTATAGTAGGCAACAAGCGTATCACCAGCACCTAGAACTTTATATACAACATGATCACGACTTAATGAAGCAACATGAATTGCTTCGTTTTCCTCTATTTTTATTGTGACAGAAAATAATGTTTGCTCAATATTTGTAATTTCGTTTTCTGCGATAAGGGCAACTTGCCAAAATAAAGGTTCTTCTTGTTTACCAAGTGGACCGAGCGCATCTGAGTTTGTTACATCATCACTTTCGAAAATGATAGTAAAGTTTTTGTTGTTTAATTGCGTACGAATATAATCTTTTAAGGCAGTAATGTCTTCTTTTTTATTTAGAAAAAAATGTCCAACGATAAAGTGGGGATGATCCACAATCGTTGGATTATATCCGCTACTTTTTAGTTTTTCATTCCAAAGCGTTTTTGGTATATCAATGTGAATGCCGATGCCATCGCCCTCACCATTAATGAAACCAGCTCTATGATTCATTTTGACGAGTGATTGTATGCAAAGGTCAATGTTTTCTTTTGTAGCAATTTTTCGTTTCTCCATAACGGAAACGATTCCACACGCATCATGTTCTGCATTTCTATAATCTCGAAATAAAGACGGTGTCCATGTATTTTTTTTATTGAGCATCCGTCAATCCCCCCTCTTGTAAAAATTAGAATAATCTTACTATTTAAGGTGCGAATCACCTTGTACACAGAGATAGTAATGCTGTAAAAGAATATAAAACAGATAATTATGAATAATTATACTATTAATGCGGGATTTATGAAATAGAAAAAAGGAAAAAAGAAAGGTGAGCTTTCTTTTTTCCTTTTAATGACGGGATTATTTATTGTCTGCTAGGGCGGCAAATGCTCTGCCGACAGCTTCGATTGTATATTCAATATCTTCTTTTGTATGTTCTGTAGTTAAGAACCATGCCTCGTATTTAGAAGGTGCTAAGTTAATTCCTTCTTGAAGCATAAGCTTGAAGAATTTACCGAACATTTCACCGTCTGTATCTTGTGCGGCATCGTAATCTTCAATTGTATTTGTTGTGAAGTATACAGTTAAAGCCCCTTTTAGACGGTTTAATGTAATGTCGATATTATGTTTCGCTGCTTGCTCTAAAATTCCCTTTTCAAGCATTGCACCAAGTTCATCTAATTTCTCATAAAGCCCTTCTTGTTGAAGCACTTCTAGACAAGCGATACCTGATGCCATAGAAGCAGGGTTTCCTGCCATTGTACCAGCTTGGTATGCAGGTCCAAGCGGAGCAACTTGTTCCATAATTTCTTTCTTACCACCGTAAGCACCGATTGGTAAGCCGCCGCCAATAACTTTACCAAGCGCTGTTAAGTCAGGTGTCACACCAAGTAAGTCTTGAGCACCACCGTACATAAAGCGGAAAGCAGTAATAACTTCATCATAAATTACTAATGCGCCAGCTTCGTGAACAAGTTCATTCACTTTTTCAAGGAATCCTGGTTTAGGCTCTACAATACCGAAGTTTCCAACGATCGGTTCTACAAGGATAGCTGCTACTTCATGACCCCATTTATCTAAAGCCTCTTTTAAAGTTTCTACATTATTAAATGGAACAGTAATAACTTCTTGTGCAATACTTTGTGGTACGCCAGCTGAGTCAGGAGTTCCTAAAGTAGAAGGACCAGATCCAGCTGCCACAAGTACTAAATCAGAATGACCGTGGTAACAACCAGCGAATTTCATGATTTTTGTGCGACCTGTATAAGCACGAGCAACACGAATCGTTGTCATCACTGCTTCTGTACCAGAGTTTACGAAACGGACTTTATCTAATGCAGGCATTGCTTCTTTTAACATTTTTGCGAATTTTACCTCTAGCGCTGTTGGTGTTCCATAAAGTACCCCATTTTCAGCAGCTGTTGTAATTGCTTTTGTTATATGTGGATGAGCATGTCCAGTAATAATAGGACCGTATGCTGCTAAATAATCGATATATTTATTTCCGTCTACATCCCAGAAATAAGCGCCTTTCCCACGTTCCATAGCAACAGGAGCGCCGCCGCCAACTGCTTTAAAAGAACGAGAAGGACTATTAACACCGCCCACGATATGCTCTAAAGCTTCTTTATGTAATGCTTCTGACTTTGTGAATTTCACTACAATTCATCTCCTTACAAAAATCTATGTATTATTCTAACATGTTTTTCGAAAAGACGTATTGTTTGTGATAGCGAAGGCAGTTGGGTAAACTATTCGTTGTGACATTTAGGAGGGGGGTCCGATTATGAAATCGGTAATTGAGGTACAAGGGTTACGTAAAGAGTTTACAGCCTATTCAAGTCGTCCGGGCTTAAAGGGTGCATTTCGCGATTTATTAAATCGTAATTATAAAATAGTACCAGCAGTAAATGATGTATCTTTTACTGTAAAGCAAGGTGAAATGGTTGGTTATATCGGTGAGAACGGTGCTGGTAAATCAACAACAATTAAAATGCTTACGGGGATTTTAACTCCGACATCAGGGCAAATCACAGTAAATGGAATGAACCCACATAAACAAAGAGAAGAATTTGTAAGAACAATTGGTGTTGTTTTTGGACAGCGTTCGCAACTTTGGTGGGATATTGCAGTACAAGAATCGTTTCGTTTATTAAAGAAAGTGTACGGTGTATCAGACGCTCAGTATAAGGAGCATATGGAGCACGTAATTGAAACGTTAGATATAGGGCCTTTATTAGATAAACCAGTTCGAAAATTATCTCTTGGTCAAAGAATGCGTTGTGAATTAGCGGCAGCCTTAATTCATAATCCACCGTTATTATTTTTAGATGAGCCAACAATTGGGTTAGATGTACTTGTGAAATTGAAAATACGTGAATTTTTAAAAGAAATGAATGAACGTTATAAAACAACAATTTTATTAACAACACACGATATTACTGATATTGAAGCTTTATGTGAGCGCGTTATCATGCTGGATGAAGGGAATATTATGTATGACGGTTCTTTAAGTAATCTTCGTACGCAGTGGGGAGCAGAGAAGGAAATTCACTTTCAGTTTGTTGCACCAGTTTCCTATCAGGCTTTATCAATGGTTATGCCAGATAATCATGTCGTTTGGTCGAAAGCGAAAGAGGAAAATGCATGGGTTGCAAAAATTCCGAATGAAGAAGTTATTATTTCAATGCTTATTTCTAAAGTAGTACAAGCATTTCAAATTAAAGATTTAAAAATTAACGAAGTGTCTACAGAGGAAATTATTCGTAACATTTATGAAGAAGGTATTACGCATGGGTAAGTATATTGAAATGATTCGAATTCGCTTTTTAATGATGCTTGCGTATCGTACAAATTACTATAGCGGGATTTTAATTTATACGATTAATATCGGTGCTTACTATTTTTTATGGCAAGCAATTTATAGCGGAAAAGAGAATATTGAAAGTTTATCTATTTCGCAAATGACCACGTATATCGCAATCGCGTGGATGGCACGTGCCTTCTATTTTAATAATATAGATAGGGAAATTGCGATGGAGATTCAAGAAGGACGTGTGGCTGTAGAATTAATTCGTCCGTATAACTATTTGGGAATGAAAGTTATGCAAGGTCTTGGCGAGGGAATATTCCGTTTTGCCTTCTTTTCCATTCCAGGCATGGTTATCGTTACGTTATTATTTTCGTTGCAAATTACAACGAATTTTCAAACTTGGTTATATTTCTTCTTATCTTTAATATTTAGCTTTATTATTAATACACAAATTAATTTAATGACGGGAATGCTTACGTTTTTCCTATTTAATAATAGTGGAATTATGTATGCAAAACGCGTTGTTATTGATTTATTTTCAGGTCTATTATTACCAATTAGTTTTTATCCGTTATGGGCCCAAAAAGCAATGATGTTTTTACCGTTTCAGGCTATTAGTTATATTCCAAGTATGATTTTTTCTGAAGGTATACAGGGGAGTAAGTTGTATGAGGCTTTAGTATTTCAAGTGATTTGGGCGATTGTACTTATTATTCCAATTGTACTCATGTGGAGAACGGCGAGAAAACGTCTAATTGTACAAGGGGGATGATGAGATGCTATATATAAACTTATTTTTACAATATGCAGGTCAATATATAAAAACGAAATTGGAGTATCGAGGCGATTTTATCGTTGGTTTACTTTCTGATTTATCGCTTCAAGCAGTTAATTTAATATTTATTCTCGTTGTATTTGGGCATACACAAGCATTGAAGGGATGGAGTCGAGAAGAGGTAATCTTTATTTATGGTTTCTTTTTAGTACCATTTGCCATCTTTTCAGCTTTCTTTAATATATGGGATTTTAATGATCGATACATTATTAAAGGGGAGATGGATCGTGTATTAACGCGACCGATCCATAGCCTATTTCAAATTATATTAGAAAGAATGGAACTTGAATCTTTAATTGGAGCTATTACAGGGATTGTTGTAATGGGATATGCAGCTGTGGAGTTACAATTATCTTTTTACTGGTATGATTTCTTCTTATTTATATTGATGGTAGGAGGAGGAGCACTTGTATATGGAGGGATATTTGTTACGTTGGCGAGCCTTGGTTTTTGGTCGGATGCGAAAAGTTCAATTATGCCTCTTATGTATAACATAGGTAATTACGGGCGCTATCCTGTTAATATTTATAATCGTGTAATTCGTTTCATTTTAACGTTCGTTTTACCGTTTGCGTTTGTTGGAGTATATCCAGCAGCATACTTTTTAAGAAAAACAGAATGGAATAGTTATGCGTTTGCGACGCCAATTGTTGGTATTATCTGTTTTACGATTGCAATCACCCTCTGGAACCAAGGGGTAAAAAGGTATCGTGGCGCGGGTAATTAATTATAGAAGCTTGTTCGTTTCTAAGGGATAAATCAGTTCTCCACCTCATACATATAAAATGAGGTGGAGGACATGTTATGGGGATTTATTCTATTAATTGCAGCAATCGCTATTTTGAAAAGTGTCCAATTATTATGGAGTTCCTATTCAGATTCAACGCGTTTTTTTTCGCTCTATAATTTGGCCACATTATTTTTAATCTATACAACAGTACTAATCGCATTTGGATTAAGTTACGTTGTATTAGAGGAAATGGGTTTCGCAGTTTTGAAAGAGGATGGAGAAAGTTTGAACGCTCATTCTTTTCAACTCGTCGAAGTTTGTTTATATTTTAGCGCAGTTACTTTATTGTCTGTTGGATATGGTGACATATCTCCGATTGGAATTGGGCGATGGATTGCAATCGCAGAAGCGCTAATTGGATATACACTCCCTTTTGCTTTTGTGATGAGGTCTGTAATAGACAATGAAAAATAAGGAAGCATTTGTTATAGTAAAGGAAAAGAGTAGGAGTGATAACTATGATTACAGTAGGAGAAATGGCACCAGAATTCACATTAGAGGGAAGTAACGGAGAAGAAGTTCGCCTAGCTGATTTCCGCGGTAAAAATGTAGTTCTCTATTTTTATCCGAAAGATATGACGCCAGGATGTACAACTGAAGCATGTGATTTTCGTGATGCGTATGGAGTATTTCAAGAGAAGGATACGGTTATTCTTGGAGTAAGTCCTGATTCAGCGAATAGACATTTGAAATTCATTGAGAAACATGAATTGCCATTTATACTTTTAGTAGATGAAGATCATAAAGTAGCAGAGTTATACGATGTTTGGAAGTTAAAAAAGAACTTTGGGAAAGAGTATATGGGAATCGAGCGTTCTACATTCCTTATTAATAAAGACGGTGAACTTGTAAAAGAGTGGCGTAAAGTGAAAGTGAAAAGACATATTGAGGATGTTCTTTCTTATATAAAATAAATCTACATTGGAGATAAAATATGCAGAAACAAGGCAAGTGTCTATACATATTTTACTGCCTTACATAAAGTGGAAGTGTAGGGCATACCTCCTCAGATGATAGTATTCCAAGTGCGATTATGTCGCACTTTTTTCTATGGAATATATGAAGAAAAAAGGGAAAGATACATAAAAACAAGTCCTGAATATAAAAATAAACTACATACTTATAGTAGAAATATTGACGATTTATAAGAAAAGGAGTACACTCTTTATAAGAATTATAAAATAATAATCCGTATAGAATCGGGGTGCATGACGGTGGTCAAAGAAGAATTAAAAGAAGCGCTAGAAATGCTGAAAAATACGGGTGTACGCATTACTCCACAGCGTCATGCTATTTTAGAGTACCTTGTGGAATCAATGACGCACCCAACAGCGGATGATATTTATAAAGCATTAGAAGGTAAGTTTCCAAATATGAGTGTTGCAACTGTCTATAATAACTTACGTGTGTTTAAAGAGGTTGGACTTGTAAAGGAATTAACTTATGGAGACGCTTCAAGTAGATTTGATTATGTTACAAGTCAACATTATCATGTGATTTGCGAAAAATGTGGTAAGATTGTTGATTTTCCTTATGGAGGCTTGGAAAAGCTGGAAGAGGAAGCTGCGAAAACGACAGGCTTCGTTATCAATAGTCATCGCTTAGAAATTTATGGCGTTTGTCCAGAGTGTCATAAGGCGTAATATATAATAAAGAAAGAGGCTGACGGCTATACGTCAGCCTCTTTCTTTATTATATAAGGATTAGCGTGAGGTTAATCGGGATTTACAGTGCTAAGTTAGTAAGGAGGGTTAGATAAAAGTTTGTCGAATTTACTTTGTATTGGTGGAAATGAATTCTGGGAGGGGACATTTTGAAGAAATATGAGATTAAAAATAACATTCCAACATTGGAAGAATATAAATATTTATGTGATTCTGTGGGATGGACTAACTATATGAACTTTGAGGTGGCGGAAATATCACTTCAAAATTCGATTTACTGTATAACAGTCAAGGATAATAATCAAATCATCGGCATGGGGAGAATTGTTGGTGATGGGGCTATCTATTTCTATATTCAAGATATAGTGGTTCATCCAGAGTATCAAAAGAATGGTATTGGAAAGAAAATAATGAATACTTTAGTAGAATACTTAAATCAGAATGCTCCAGATAAAGCATTCATTGGTTTGTTTGCGTCGCAAGGTAAAACATCATTCTACGAAAAATATGATTTTAAAGATTATTCGCCTAATATGACAGGGATGTTTACTGTTATTTCGAAAAAATAGGTGTAATAAATTTAATAAAACAATTAAAAAGTTGATTTTTTAATAAATCAACTTTTTAATGAGTTGAAACGTTTGTAGTGTTGCAAATTCGTATTTCCCTTGATACTTATGATTTATAACTCTTCTTATTATACTTTTCATCAAATTCTTTTCCTTCTAGATCTCGATCTAGTGTTAAAGGTTGATTGCAGTGCATACATGCATCGACACGGCCGAGCATTTTTGTTGGCTTATCACAGCTTGGGCAAATAATTTGGATAGTCTTAGTAGATAACATACCAATCCAAAAGTAAACGACAGTGCTAGCGATAACAGCTAAAAAGCCAACCATCATAAACGTTGTCATAATAATAATGTTTTCGCGGAAAAAGACACCTAAGTATGCAATGAAGAGGCCGATAAATACTAAACTTAATGCAAAGGTCCGGATTTTATTGATTTTGTTTGAATACTTAATGCTCATTCTCACCACGCTCCTATACTAATAATATAACATACAATTTAGAATTTTCACTCTCGTGTAAATTGATAAAGGGATAAGATATGAAATGAATAGGAGGGGGACCATGAAGAATGAATGGACGCTATAAGGATTTTTACAGCGGTTTTTAAGTTTTTAACGGGATGTGAAATTTTTTTATAAAAAGTATTGACCCTGTATATACTGCATGATATATTAATAACCGTCGCTGATGCGGAAACGCAGAAAACGACAAAAAAGAAATTAAAAAACTTAGTTGACATTGAAAAATGAAGATGTTAACATAAGGAAGTCGCGAATGAGCGACTAAGTAGTTCTTTGAAAACTGAACGAAACAAACAACGTGAAACGTCAATTTTTATTTTAGATGCTAGACAAACTAACTTTATTGGAGAGTTTGATCCTGGCTCAGGATGAACGCTGGCGGCGTGCCTAATACATGCAAGTCGAGCGAA
>NZ_QXCO01000092.1:0-953 GCF_003458115.1 Bacillus sp. ISO11
AACACGGGTGCTACTGGTGCCACTGGACCTCAAGGTGCTCAAGGTAACACGGGTGCTACTGGTGCCACTGGACCTCAAGGTGTTCAAGGTAACACAGGTGCTACTGGCGCTACTGGACCTCAAGGTGCTCAAGGTAACACAGGTGCTACCGGCGCTACCGGTGCTACTGGACCTCAAGGTGTTCAAGGTAACACAGGTGCTACTGGTGCTACTGGCGCTACTGGACCTCAAGGCGCTCAAGGTAACACAGGTGCTACTGGCGCTACTGGACCTCAAGGCGCTCAAGGTAACACAGGTGCTACTGGTGCTACTGGACCTCAAGGTGTTCAAGGTAACACAGGTGCTACTGGTGCTACTGGCGCTACTGGACCTCAAGGTGTTCAAGGTAACACAGGTGCTACTGGTGCTACTGGACCTCAAGGTGTTCAAGGTAACACAGGTGCTACTGGTGCCACTGGACCTCAAGGTGTTCAAGGTAACACAGGCGCTACCGGCGCTACTGGTGCTACTGGACCTCAAGGTGTTCAAGGTAACACAGGTGCTACTGGTGCTACTGGCGCTACTGGACCTCAAGGCGCTCAAGGTAACACAGGTGCTACTGGTGCCACTGGACCTCAAGGTGTTCAAGGTAACACAGGCGCTACAGGCGCTACTGGACCTCAGGGACCTCAAGGTAACACGGGTGCTACTGGACCTCAAGGCGTTCAAGGTAACACAGGCGCTACTGGTGCCACTGGACCTCAAGGTAACACAGGTGCTACTGGTGCTACTGGACCTCAAGGTGTTCAAGGTAACACAGGTGCTACTGGTGCTACTGGACCTCAAGGTGTTCAAGGTAACACAGGTGCTACTGGTGCCACTGGACCTCAAGGTGTTCAAGGTAACACAGGCGCTACCGGCGCTACTGGTGCTACTGGACCTCAAGGTGTTCAAGGTAACACAGGTGCTACTGG